>JAWWCA010000079.1:0-14580 GCA_033720695.1 Rubricoccaceae bacterium | reverse complement strand
GTACTTCACGAAGGGGATGCGGCGGCGGGTGAGCTCGGTCTCGAGGTCGTAGGAGCACCAGCCCGAGCGGAAGAGGACGGCCATCCGCCCGAGCGGCACGCCGGCCTCGCGCCGGTCGAGGACCACCTGGCACACGAACCGGCTCTGCCAGCTCTCGTCGGGCGCCTGCACGAGCGCGGGGAGCTCGCCGTCGGCGGTCTCGGTGAACAGCGTCTTGTCGTACTTCGCCGTGGCCCGCTGGAGGACGTGGTTGGCGAGGTCGAGGATGGGCTGCGTCGAGCGGTAGTTCTGCTCCAGCTTGAGGAGGCGCGTGCCGGGGAAGCGGTCGGGGAAGCCGAGGATGTGGGCGACGTCGGCGCCGCGGAAGCGGTAGATGCTCTGGGCGTCGTCGCCGACGGCCATCACGTTGCCGTGGACGCTCGCGAGGGCCTCGACGAGGCGGGCCTGGAGGCGGTTGACGTCCTGGTACTCGTCCACGAGCACGTGCCGGCACGCGCCCGCCACCTGGCGGCGCACGTCGTCGTGCCGCTCGAACAGCTCCAGGGGGCGCGCGAGGAGGTCGTCGTAGTCCATCAGCCCGTTGGCCCGCTTGAACGCGTCGTAGGCGTCGCGGAGGGCGCCGAGCGCGTCGAGGTGGACGAGGTACTGGGGCCAGCGCTCCTCCAGGACGTCGGCGAGGTCGAGGTCGCGGTTGAGGGCGGCCGAGAAGATGGCGTAGAGGGTGGCCTTCCGGGGGAAGCGCCGCTCGGAGCGGTGCAGGCCGGCCTCGGTGCGGAGGACGTCGAGGACGTCGGCGGCGTCGGAGGCGTCGAGGACGGAGAAGCGGCGGTCGACCCCGAGGCGCTCGGCGTGGCGGCGGAGGACCTGGAGCCCGAAGGCGTGGAAGGTGCCGCCGCGGACCTTCTCGCAGCGGCCGTCGAGGAGGGCGGCGGCGCGCGTGAGCATGCTCCTGGCCGCGCGCCGTGTGAACGTGAGGAGGACGATCCCCTCGGGCCGCATCCCGCGCTCGACGAGGTAGGCCACGCGGTAGACGAGCGTGCGCGTCTTGCCCGTGCCCGCCCCGGCCACGACGAGGGCGGGGCCGTCGGGCGCCGTCGCGGCGGCGAGCTGCTGGGGGTTGAGGGCCGCGGCGTAGTCGAGCGTCAGGCCGTCGAGCGCCGGCGCGGCGCCGGCGGGGTCGCGGCGGAGGACGAAGCGGCGGGCCACCTTGGAGGCGCGGCTGGGGAGACGGACGACGGAGACCGGCGGGCCCTCCACGCCTGTCATCCTGAGCGGGGGCCTGTCCGGCGCGGGGACGGAGCCGGAAGGTACACGCCCCTCACCCCCCCGCGCGGTAGACGCGGAAGCCGTGGGGCGGAAGCGTGAAGGAAGCGGCCGGCGCCTCGCCCGTGAACACGTCCCGCATCGCCGGGGCGAGGGCGCCCTCGGGCAGGGCCACCGGCTGCGGCTCCGTGCGGGGGTTGACCACGACCGCGACGCGCTCGTCGCCGTGGCGCCGGGTGTAGGCGATCACGTCGGGGCCGAGGGCGAGGGGTGCGAAGAGGCCCTCGCGGAGGGCGCGGCTCTCGCGCGAGAGCTGGAGGAGTGTCGCGTAGAAGCCGCGGAGCTGCGGGTTCAGGCTCCAGTCGATCTTCTCGTCCTCGAACAGGTTCATCCGCTGCGGCGCGGCCACCTCCTGCCCGTTGTAGAGGAGCGGCACGCCCGGCAGCGTCGCCGCCACGACCATCGCCGCCTGCGTGCCCTCGACGCCGCCGTACTTCACCACGGCCGCGTCGTCCCACGAGGTCTCGTCGTGGTTGGTGATGAAGCGGAGGCGGAGCGCGCCGGGCGGGAAGCGCTCGTCCTCCTCAGCCACCGTCTCGTAGAGGGCGTCGGGCGGCGCGCCCTCCCAGATGTCGAGGAGCGCGCGGTACGTGTTCCAGGCGTAGGTGAGGTCGAAGCCGACCTCGTAGAGCCAGGCGTCGTTGCCCTCGGCCAGCATCAGGACGGGGCGGACCTCCCGGAGCGTGGCGATGGCCTCAGCCCAGAAGTCCTGCGGCACGAGGCCGGCCACGTCGGCGCGGTAGCCGTCGACGCCGAACGCCTCGACCCAGTACCGCATCTCGGCGATCATCGCGTCGCGGAGGGCGGGCTCGGAGAAGTCGAGGTCGGCCACGTCGGTCCAGTCGGTGCCCTCGGGATGGACGATCGTGCCGTCGGCGTCCTGGGTGTACCACTCGGGGTGGGCCGTGACCCAGGCGTGGTCGAAGGCGGTGTGGTTGGCGACCCAGTCGAGGATGAGGGTCATGCCGCGGGCGTGGACGGCGTCGACGAGGGCGCGGAAGTCGTCGAGCGTGCCGAAGGCGGGGTCGACGGCGCGGTAGTCGCGGACGGAGTAGGGGGAGCCGAGGCGGCCCTTCCGCCGGGCCTCGCCGACGGGGTGGATGGGCATGAGCCAGAGCGTGGTGACGCCCATCGCCTGGAGGCTGTCGAGGCGCGGGATGAGGGCGCGGAAGGTGCCCTCGGGCGTGGCGCTGCGGACGAACACCTCGTAGAGCACGGCGTCGTCCACCCACGCGGCGCGCGCGGGGGCAGCGGACAGCGCCGTCTCCGGCACCGTCGAGGGCGCGGGGGGGGCGCAGGCGGCGAGGACCGCGACGAGGGCGAGGAGCAGGAGGCGCCCTGCGGACGGAAGCTTCGGCATGCGGTGCACGGGTGCAGGCGCGGAGCGAGCGGGAGGCCGGCCCTACCCCTCGTCCTGCCACGCCGCCTCGTCGCCACGCTCGTAGTCCTCGAACGCCTGGAGCAGCCCGCCCAGCGCCTCGGCCGTCGTCTCGAACAGCGCCTTGGCCTTGGGGTCCTTCATCTCCTTGACGTCGTCGCGGAGGTGGGAGATGAGGGCGCGGAGGCCGCCTTTGATCTTGGTGACGGAGCGGATGTTCTCGGCTTCGGTGACGGAGAGGTCAGGGGTGTCGGCCATCGGAGGCGGGGGTCGGATCGGGGGGAGGAGCGGTGGGGCCGAGGGGACGGCGGCGCCCCCGGGACGGTTCCGCCTCGGCGGCCCGCCGGCCCTCGTCTGCGGCGCTGCGGACCGGGGTCGGCGCGTTGCGCCCTCGGGGGCGGAGGTCTATATTCGCGAGAGTGTCTTCGGCCGGCCCGGCGCCCCCTCTCGCACGCCTGCATCGGCGCCCGGCCGCCCGCGTCCCCCGGCGCAGCAGCAGCATCCCCATGGGCAAGGTCATCGCGGTCGCGAACCAGAAAGGCGGAGTCGGCAAGACCACCACCTCCGTCAACCTCGCCGCGTCGCTGGCCGCGACGGAGCACCCCACGCTCCTCGTCGACACCGACCCCCAGGCCAACGGCACCTCGGGGCTGGGCATCGAGCCGCGGACCGTGGCGACGAGCGTCTACGAGGTGCTCACGGGCAACGTCCCCGTCGAGGACGCCGTGCTCCAGACGGAGATGCCGTTCCTCGACCTCGTCCCGAGCCACATCAACCTCGTCGGCGCCGAGATCGAGATGATCGACGTGCTCGAGCGCGAGCAGGTGATGAAGAAGGCGCTCGTGCGGGCGCGGCGGGCCTACGACTTCGTCGTGATCGACTGCCCGCCGAGCCTCGGGCTCCTCACGCTCAACGCGCTCACGGCCGCCGACGCCGTCGTGATCCCCGTCCAGGCGGAGTACTTCGCGCTGGAGGGGCTCGGCCAGCTCCTCAACACCATCAAGATCGTGCGGCAGCACCTCAACCCCGAGCTCGAGATCGAGGGCGTGCTCCTGACGATGTTCGACCCGCGGCTCCGGCTGGCGAGCCAGGTGGCCGCCGAGGTCCGCCGCTACTTCGGGGACAAGGTGTTCGAGGCGGTGATCCAGCGGAACGTCCGGGTCGCCGAGGCGCCGTCGTTCGGGAAGCCCGTCCTCCTCTACGACGCCATCAGCGCGGGGGCCAAGAACTACATCGCGCTCGCGCGCGAGATCATCCGGAACAACCAGCGCTACCTCCACGACTTCGAGGCCGAGGCCGCGGACCCCGCCCCGGCGGCGCCTCGCTCGGCCGCCTCGGGCGGCGATGGCCTCCACCACGCGCCCCCACCCCCGCCGCCCTCCCCCCCGCCGGCCCCGCCGGCCCCGCCGGCCCCGCCGGCCGGCCCCGAGCGGCTCCGCGACGAGTCGGTCGAGGCCGCGCCGCTGCCCGAACCCTCTCCCGCGCCCCCGCCCGCCCCCCCGAACGGCGACGGCGCCTCCCGACCGGCCCCGGTCGAGACGGGCGGCCGCATCCGGCTCGCCTCCCGCGCCACCGCCCCCCTCCCCGAGTCGGGCGCCCCGCCGGACGACGCCGACAGCGCGCCGCCCGGCAGCGGCCCCGTTTCCGATCCCCATTCCTGACCGCTCCGCGCCCCCCGGCCCCGACGCCTCCATGAGCAAGAAAGCCGCCCTCGGCAAGGGCCTCAGCGCCCTGCTCCCCCAGATGCCGCCACACACGCCCTCCGAGGAGGGCGACGACGCCGTCGAGGCGCCGCGCTCGCGGCTCTACAACTTCGAGGACCGCCTCCGCCTCGCCGGCCGCGTGGCCGACGTCGAGGTCGACGCCGTCCGGCCCAACCCGTACCAGCCGCGGAAGGACTTCTCCGACGACGCGCTCGACGAGCTCGCCGCGTCGATCCGCCAGCTCGGCATCATCCAGCCGCTCACCGTCCGCGCCCTCGGCAACGGCCGGTTCGAGCTGATCTCGGGGGAGCGCCGCCTCCGGGCGGCCCGCCGCGCCGGCCTCAAGAAGGTGCCCGCCTTCGTACGCGAGGCCGACACCGAGACGATGCTGGAGATGGCGCTCGTCGAGAACGTCCAGCGCGAGGACCTCAACCCGATCGAGGTCGCGCTCGGCTACCAGCGCCTCATCGAGGAGGTCGGGCTGACGCAGGAGGAGGTGGCCGAGAAGGTGGGGAAGAACCGGACGACGGTGACGAACGCGCTCCGCCTGCTCCGGCTGCCGGCCCGCATCCAGGCCTCGCTCCGCGACGGCTCCATCACGGCCGGCCACGCCCGCGCCCTCGTCTCCGTGGAGGACGAGCCGGCGCAGCTCCAGCTCCACCGCCAGGTCGTCGACAAGGGGCTCTCGGTGCGCGCCGTCGAGCGGCTCGTCCGCGAGCGCAAGGAGCGGCCGACGGCGCCCCGCCAACCCGCGCCGGCGGCGGAGCCCCGCCCCACCGCGCTCACCCCCCGCGACCGCCTCGAGATCGAGGGGATGGAGGGGCGGCTGCGCGAGCACCTCGGCACCCGCGTCCAGATCCAGCACCGGTCCGGCGAGGAGGGCGGGACCATCGAGATCGCCTACTTCTCGCTCGAGGACCTGGAGCGGGTCGTCGAGCTGATGGCGGGGTACTGAGGCACACTACCCCCGCTCGCTCCGAAACGGCCGCACCCGGATGATCGCACAGGTCGACGAACTGATCCGGGCGTCGCTGACCGACTTTGCGGGGTATCTCTGTTCGACGCATTGGTCCGGGCGACGCGAGCACGAGGCCAAGAGCCTCTACGCCTTCGGCCATCTCGTTCCCCGGTGCCGTCCGGGCCACTTCCTCCACGACCCAGCCCAAATCGCGCTGGACACGCCCGTTCCCCAGATCGCTCCAGAGGGTCAGAAGGCGTTGAGCCGGGGAATGCGCGCGCCGAAGCGCGCCGTCGCGAAGGACCTGCTGATCTGGCCCGAACCTCGAACGACGTGCTGGCGGGATGGCCGGCCGAGCGCGCACCCCGCGGTCATCATGGAGTGGAAACTCAACAAGCAGGGCGTCCACCCCTACGATGTGGACTGGCTCCGCGCTTTCTCCTCCGACCGCCCTGATTTCGTCGGCTATGCGCTCACCATCGACCTCCTACGGCGCAACGCCTTGCTGGAATGCACGCGGGTTCATGGTGGAGAGGTAGGAGTAGACTGGTTCGTCGTCCGATGATGCCGCTCCGGCGAGCACGTGCAGCCATGAACGTCCTCCTCCTCGGTGCGCTGGCGGCGCTCTTCCTTGCCCCCCCCGCGCAGGCGCAGGAGCCGGACACCCTCCGCCTCAACGTCCCGACGGCCGCCGACTCGGCCGCGCTCCCGGCCCCCACCGGGGCGCTGCGGCGGGCGCTGGTCCTCCCGGGCTGGGGGCAGGTCTACGTGGGCCAGCCGGTGAAGGCCCCGTTCGTGGTCGGCGCCCTCGTCGGGTCCGGCGGGCTCGCGGTCTACCTCCACGGCCGGTACCGGCTCTACCGGGGCGCCGCCCGCTACGCCGGGTGCCTCGACACCCCCGACCGGCCGGAGTGCATGGGGTTCGAATCCGACGAGCCGGACTGGCAGACGGCGGGAATGCCCACCTTCTCGGCCGCGCGGCAGCAGCGCGACGCCTTCCGGCGCAACCGGGACCTCGCCGTCCTCGGCACCGCCGCCGTCTACGCGCTCCAGGTCCTCGACGCCTTCGTGGCCGCCCACCTCGCCGGCTTCGACGTGAGCGAGGACCTCGGGCTCCACGTCATCCCCACGGCCGACGGCCCGGCCGCCCTCGTCGTGATCGGGCTATGACGCGGGCCTCGCCTCCAGCGCCCGCTGCACCGGCCCCGGCACGAACGACGACGTGTCGCCGCCCCACCGGTGGATCTCGCGGACGATGCTCGCGGAGAGGAACGTGTGCGCCTCGCTGGGCATGAGGAAGACGGTCTGGACCTCGGGCGCGAGGCGGCGGTTGGCGAGGGCCATCCGAAACTCGTAGTCGAAGTCGGTCACCTGGCGGAGGCCGCGGATGAGGGCGACGGCACCGCGCGCCTGGGCGTGGTCCACGAGCAGCCCTTCGAACGAGGAGACCACGACGCGCTCGTGCCCCTCCACCTCGGCCACGCTGGCCTCGATGAGCGCCTCCCGCTCCTCCAGCGAGAAGAGCGTGCGCTTCGCCACGTTCACCGCCACCGTCACCTCGATGCGGTCGAAGAGGGTGAGCGCGCGCTCCAGCACGTCGAGGTGGCCGAGCGTGATGGGGTCGAAGGTGCCGGGGTAGAGGGCGAGCGTCATCGGCGGGCCGGAGGGGCGAGGCGGCGGGTCAGGGCGCAGGGGCGCCGGGGTCGCCCCCGAAAATAGAGACCACGGTGCGCCCGTAGGACCGGGACACGACGAGGGCGGGGTGCTCGGCGAAATCGTGGCGGGCGTCGTGTTCGAGGGCGAGGAGGCCGCCGTCGGCGAGGTGCGGACGGGCGAGGTCGGGGAGGTCGGGGAGCGCGCCGAGTGCGTAGGGGGGGTCGGCGAAGACGAGGTCGAAGGGCGTCGTGGGCGGGCGTCGTAGGACCGCGACGGCGTCGTCGCGGAGGAACCGGCAGGCGCCCTCGGCGCCGAGGGCGGCCGCGTTGCGGCGGGCGAGGCGGAGCGTGGGTCCGTGCTGCTCCACGAGGGTGGCGGCCGCGGCCCCCCGGCTGATCGCCTCCAGCGCGAGGGCGCCCGTGCCGGCGAAGAGGTCGAGCACGCGGGCCCCGTCGAGGGCGCGGCGCGCGGCGAGGAGGTTGAAGAGCGCCTCGCGCACGCGGTCCGTCGTCGGCCGCGTCTCGCCTCCCTTCGGGGCCTGGAGCGCCCGCCCCCTGAACCGGCCGCCGATGATGCGCATGGGTGTCGTCCGTGAGGCCGGTCGAGGCGCCGGCGAGGCCCGCCCCGCTAGCGCAGCACAGCGCCGAGGCAGGGGACGTACGCCGCGAGGGTGGCGGGCGAGGCGTCCGGAGGCGGGCGGTCGAAGACGGCGAGGGGGTCGAGGAGGGCGGGCTCCTCGCCGCGTGGCTCGGCGAGGAGCCCGTAGCGGTCGGGGTCCACGCCGTGGCCCGCCTCGCCCTCGCCGTAGAGACAGCGCCGGCGGACCTCGGCCGGCGCGATCCCGAGGTGCTCGAGGAGGGCCGCGGCGAAGTAGGCCGCGTCCTCGGGCAGGCCGCTCGCGCCGTGGTGGCCGTGCAGCCACTGCCCCTCGCGGAGGACGGAGAGCTCGACATGGTGCGCATAGGCGCCGAGCACGAGCGTGACCCCCCGCGGCGGCGGCTCCGTGACGGGCCGCGCCTCGTCGAGGGCGGCGACCACGGCCGCGGCGGCCTGCGTGCTGTCCACGAGGTCGTAGGTGCCCGCGCCGAGGGTCTTGGCGAGGAGCGTGAGGCGGGCGTGGACGGGCTCCGGCACGTGGAGGACGTGGTGCCACCGGTACGGCACGGCATGGCCCTCGACGTCGAGGGTCTCGGTGCGGACGGGGACGGCGCGGATGCGGACGGGCTGCGTCGTGCGGGCGTCGGCGAGGAGGGCGGCCTCCTGGCGGAGCTGCTCGTAGCGCTCCGAGGCGCCGAGCGCCTCCGGGAGCGGGGAGAAGAACCCCGGCAGGGCCGTGGGCGGCACCGCCAGCAGGAGCGACCGGATGGGCGCGTCGTGGAGCACCTCCGCGAACGCCTCCATGACCGTCTCGAGGTGGCTCGGCCCAGCGGACCCGAGGATCGCCTCGTCCACGGGGAAGTCGAAGTCGCAGGTGCCGAGGCGACGGAGGGCGTGGCGGCGGCCGGCCCGCTCCACCTCAGCGTACCGGAAGGCGTGGCCCGATGGCGCCACGGCGGCCAGCATTACAGCGGCCGGGGAGGCGTCGTCGGGGGTGGGGGGGACATCCATGAGCGGGGCCGGCGACGGGCGGACGTGGGGGCCGGCGCGCGGTGAGCCCCCCGGCTCTCCTCCGCGGTTACTCCCAGGAGGCCGCGTTGCGGCGGGCGGGGTCCACCTCGCGGGCGCCGATGTAGTCCTCCGGCACGTCGGGGTCCTGGAGGTAGTAGATCTCGACGCCCGTCGAGTCGTTGCGGACGATGTCGTAGATGAACGGGCTGCCGGTGCGGGGGGAGTAGGGGAGCGAGTCCGGCACGAAGGCCCCCGCGCCCTCGGGCATGGCGAAGACCTCGCCGAGGTCGGCGCTCTGATAGACCGAGTCCGTCTTGACGAAGGCGACGAGGGAGTCGAGCGAGCCGGGGTAGCGCTCGGTCTGGTCGCGGTGCTCGATGAGCGCCGTCCGGATGTGGTCCATCCGGGCCCGCGTGAGCTCGGTCTGGAACTGCTCGGCCTCGTACGCCTCCCACGGGTCCGTGATCGTGCGGTAGAGGTAGTAGACGCCGACGGCGATGACGACGGCGAGGACGATCTGGATGCCGATGCGCAGCGCGGCGTTGCCTTGTGCGGCCATGGGTGGGGGGCTCCGACGGGCGAGAGGGGTGCGCGGCCGGGGGCGGCAGGGCGCAGGGGTGACAGCGCAGCAAGTATAGCCGCGCGCTCGAAACTAATGCAAGGCCGCGGACCGGGGTGCGGCGCCCCTCCGGGACCACTACTTTCGGCGGACGACCACTCTCCGAGCGCGCCCGGAGCCGCCTCCTGGAGGCGCGGGGCGCACCGGGCAGCCTCCCGCTCGAATGACCCGACTCAGCGTCAACCTCAACAAGGTGGCCCTCGTGCGGAACGCCCGCAGCGGCCCCACGCCCGGCCCCCACGCCCGGCCCGATCTGCACGCGGCCGCCGAGGCCTGCGTCCGCGCCGGCGCCCACGGCCTCACCCTCCACCCGCGCCCGGACGGGCGTCACGCCCTCGCCGAGGACGTCGCCGCGCTCGCCGACTGGCTGGCGCCGCCCGACGGGGCCGTCGAGCTCAACGTCGAGGGCAACCCCTTCGCGGGGGCGGGGGCGCACGGCGGCTACCGGTACCCCGGCTTCCTCGCCCTCCTGGAGGCGGTGCGCCCCACGCAGGCGACGCTCGTCCCCGACACCCCCGGCCAGCGCACCTCCGACCACGGCTGGACCCTCGGCGGCAGCGAGGCCGACCGACTGCGGCCGGTCGTGGCGGCGCTGCGGGCGCAGGGCAGCCGCGTGAGCCTGTTCGTGGACCCCCACCCCGACGTCATGGCCCGGGCCGCGGCGCTGGGGGCCGACCGCGTCGAGCTCTACACCGGCCCCTACGCCGACGCCTTCGTGGCGGGCGAGGCGGAGCAGGTTCTGCCCCGCTACGCCGAGTCCGGCGAGGCCGCGCGCGAGGCCGGCCTCGGCCTCAACGCGGGGCACGACCTCGACCGCGCCAACCTCGGCCCGTTCCTCCGGGCCGTCCCCGGCGTCCTCGAAGTCTCCATCGGGCAGGCGCTCGTGGCCGACGCCCTCCACCTCGGCCTCGAAGGAGCCGTCCGGGCCTTCCTCGACGTCATCGCGCGAGCCCCAGGAGGAGACGAGGCAGGAGAGGCCGAGGAACGCCCTGGAATCCAACGAGAAGGCCGACCATAGCGGGATGGGCGGAGCGGCGAGGCGCTTCGTCCCCCGGGCGGCGACAACGCGGGGTGCCATTCGGGGTCCCTGATCCGGGGCAGCGGCGGGATGGAGCCGGCGTCGCAGGGCGGGGGGCGGCCTCCCAGCCCTCTCGCCATGCCTCAGACCCTCCTGGCCCTCGGGGCCATCCTCGCCTTCTCGTTCTTCGCCCTCTCGCAGCACCGCACCCGCGCCAGCACGGAAGCGGCGCTCGTGGGCGGCGAGTTGGAGCAGGTGGCCTCGGACCTCGCCCGCGCCACCCTCCTCGACGTCACCCGGCACGCCTTCGACGAGGCCGACATCGGCCGGGACGACCTCCGCACCGCCCCCGGCGGCCTCACCGCCCCCGCCGACCTCGGCCCCGACGCCGACGAGACGGCGCCCGACCGCTACGACGACCTCGACGACTTCCATCGGCTCGACACGGTGCAGGACGGGACATGGGACGGAGAGCCCGTCCGGTTCACCGTCCGCGTCACCGTCCGCTACGTCGAGCCGGGGGCGCCCGACTCCGGCGCCGGTTCGGCCACGCTGGCGAAGGAGGTGACGGTGACGGTGGAGGAGGAGACGCCCCTCGGCGCCCGCCCCCCCGCCACGTGCACGCTCCGACAGGTCGTCACCCCCGCCTGGGGCCACTTCCACAGCTGAGTCCCCTCCTCGACGCTGACCTCCTCTAGCGGGTCCCGCCCATGACAGCCATCCTCGACCACCTCACCGCCATCCTCGTTGGGGTCTTCCTCATCGGCCTCCTCCTCTTCCTCCAGCAGCGGAGCCAGCAGGTGGCCGTCGCGACCACGATGGCGCACACCTCGACCACGCAGGGCTTCGTCCTGACGGACATGCTCGAGCGGGACGTCGAGAACATCCAGAGCGAGCACGTCGTCGGCTCCCTGCCCCAGCTGTGGCGCGAGAACGGCTTCACGAGCCGGTTCTCCTTCCACACCCTCGCGGTGCCGGAGAGCGGGGAGGGGTCGGCCATCCTGGGCGTGATCTACCGCCTGGAGCCGACCTACGACACGGTCGAGGTGGCGGGCCGGATGCGGCCCGTCTACCGGGTCGCCCGCTTCGTCAACGAGGGCAGCGGCTTCGCACGCGCCGGCGGGAGCGCCGACCGGGTGGTTCACTTCGACGTCCGCTTCGTCTCGGAGGCCGGCGCGACCGTGAACGCCGGGAGCGCACCCGACGACCTCAGCGCGGTCACGGCGCGGATCATCTCCGTCACCGACCGCCCGCGCCGCCTCTCGGCCGACCAGACCAACACCTTCGGGCCGGCCCTGAGCCAGCAGCAGATCGCCATCCGAACCCCCGCCTTCGAGGTCACGCTGTCGCCGGACTACGAGGCCCGTCCCGTCCCGGACGTCTCGGCCCCGCTCCCCGCCGTGCCGGCCCCGCCGCCCGAGCCCGACGCCTGCCCCGACGCGCCGGGGTGGCAGGCCCCCGGCACCGACTGCGACGCCGACGCCTGCCCCGAGCAGCCCGGGCACCAGCCCCTCGGGACCATCTGCACCCGAGACGCCTGCCCGCTCCAGCCAGGGTGGCAGCCGCCCGGCACCGACTGCACCGACGCCTGCCCCGAGCAGCCCGGCTACCAGCCGCCGGGCACGCCCTGCACGCCCGACGGCTGCCCCGGGCAACCGGGGTGGCAGGCCCCGGGCACCGAGTGCCAGACCGACGCCTGCCCCGACGCGCCGGGGTGGCAGGCCCCCGGCACCGACTGCGACGCCGACGCCTGCCCCGAGCAGCCCGGGCACCAGCCCCTCGGGACCATCTGCACCCGAGACGCCTGCCCGCTCCAGCCAGGGTGGCAAGCCCCCGGCACCGAGTGCATCCCCGACGCCTGCCCCGAGCCCGGCTGGCAGGCCCCGGGCACCGAGTGCACGCCCGACGGCTGCCCCGAGATGGAGGGGTGGCAGGCGCCTGGCTCCGACTGCCTGCCGCCCGACGCATGCCCCAACCTCCCGGGCTACCAGCCGCCAGGCACGCCCTGCACCCTCCCAGGGCTCTAGCCCTCCCCGCGCTCCTCGACTGCGCCCCCTCTCGCCCCACCCCCACGACCATGGGCAAGCTCGCCTTCCTCCTCGTCATGGCCGCCATCATCGGCGGCACGACGCTCACGTACAGCACCTACGCGACGGTCAACGAGCACGTCCGAGCACGGGGGGAGACCCAGGCCGACGTCCTCGCCCGCGAGGCCGCGACGAGCGGGCACGGCCTCCTCCTCAACGCCGCGCTCGACACGAGGGGCTTCAGGAGCAGCCCCGGGTTCTCGGGGCTCGAGCTCGCGAACAGCTTCTTCACCGTCGACGACTACACGGTGGAGACCGACGGCACCGAGGTCACCTTCACCGTCACCGGCCACAGCGGCGGCGCTCGGCACACCATCCGCAGCCGGTACGCCTGGGACCCACTCGACCTCCCCGGCCCGATCTGGTTCGACGTCCCGTTCGCCAGCGCGCAGCTCGACCCGGGCGCGGTCCTCTCGGGCGGCGAAGACGCCCGACCCGTCGTCTTCGACCGTCGTCGGTTCGACGACAACGAGGTCGGCACCCTCCTCCCCTTCTCGACGATGCGCGCCGCCCTCGAAGGCCAGCTCGCCACGGCCGGCGGCAACAGCGGCCTCTCGGTGCCGAACCCGATCGACCCCCTCCTCGAGGACCTCAACCTCCCCGAGGGCTCCGGCCACGCCGACGACCTCTTCTACGCCGCCCTCGCCGCCATGGGCGACGGGGACGTGACGCTGCCGGCCAACACCGTCCTCGCCGGGGCTGCTCACTACGGCGCCACGCCGAGGATCGTCCACGCGACCGGCCCCCTCACCGTGGGGGCAACCGGCGCCCTCACCGGGAGCGGGGTGCTCGCCGTCGCAGGCGACCTCACGGTCGAGAGCGGGGGCCGCCTAGACTGGAACGGCCTCGTCGTCCTCCACAGCGACGAGCCGGTGCTCCACCTCCGCCTCGACGGCCAGGTCGCCCTCCGCGGCGCCGTGGCGGTGTCCCAGAACGCCCTCCCCCCGGGTGGGCACATGGACCTCACGGTGATGCGCGACCTCGACGGGCGGTGGAGCTCGCCGAAGGGCGACCGCACCGGCAGCCCCTGGGCCGTGTACGGGGACTACCCGTGGTTCCAGCACAAGCACCGGTTCGACCTCGACCTCCCGGAGGGGCAGACGGTCTACTTCGCCGAGGCCGGGCGCGACCGCCACGAGGAGTGGACGCAGTTCCGCGATGCGCTCGACCAGATGGGCTCGCAGGAGGTCTACCTCGAGTTCGCCCAGACCGACCGCCACGGCTACGCCACCTACCGGCTCGACCTCGCCGGGCAGCCCACGCGCTCGGGCCTCGTCAAGAACGGCTGGGGCCTCTTCGCCGGGAGCCGGAGCTCGCGCAGCCGGCCGTTCCCGGCCTCGGACCTTCGCTCGTTCATCATCGACGTGCAGAGCCTCCGCGTGCTCCGAGACCGCTTCGACGGGCGCGGCTGCGCCGAGTGGCCGCGATGCATCGGCGGGAGCTGGGAGCGGGGCCGTGCCCTCACCGTCCGCCTCCGCCGTAACAGCGGCGGCCGGCTCCTCTACGAGGGCACCCTCTACTGGCACATGCGCAGCGACGAGGTGGCGGAGCACGAGGAGGAGGAGCGCCGCTGGCGCGAGGCCATCCTGAACGGCGCCGAGTTCGGCACCCGCCTCACGATGGGCGGCGACGTCTCCCTCGCCTACGACATCGACGCCATCCGCCCGGTCGCCGACCGCCTCGGCTTCGACGGCGACGAGACGCACCACCGCGGCACCTGGACCGAGCACCTCTCGGCCACGCAGGTGCAGCAGCGCGGGCTGCCCCCGGTGCCTCCCCCCGGCGGGAGCGACTGATACGGGGCCCGTCCACCTGTCCCCTACGCCGGTCCGAGTCCGCACGGGCAGCGCGAGCGCGCGGCCCATCGCACCTCTCCGGACGTCCGGAGAGCGGTGAGGGACGCGACCCACGACCGCGAGAGGCGGACGGCGCCCGAAGGCCCCGGCGGCCCAGCGCGACGAGGTCTCGGTTTGGCGACTCAGGGTGAGACCGGGCGCTGTTTTCTCGCGATCTGGGCCCCACGGCACGCGCCGGCCCCACTTCTGTAGCCCCGGATCGGCCGGCGCCGTACCCACATCGGGGGTTGATGGCTTCGAGCCTTTCAAAACCAGCGTCTATAACCGAGACAGTTGCGGAGAGGGCCGGTCTGCCCCAACCTATGGGTCCCCGCGGGTCCCCCGGTCGCCATGCCGCAGACCGTCCTCGCCTTCGTGGCCTTCACCGTCCCCTG
>JAWWCA010000078.1:0-14697 GCA_033720695.1 Rubricoccaceae bacterium | reverse complement strand
GAGGGGCGGGCGCTCTCGCAGCGCCTGCCCCTTCTTGCTTTCGGACGGCGCCAAACCCGACGCGTCACCGCCACGTTGAACTGCCCCCCTCAGCCCGCTCCCCCCATGATTTCCATCGATGTACAGGGCGCCGCCGTCCCGGCCCTCGGCTTCGGCACGTGGCGACTCCGCGGCGAGGACGGACGCCACGCCGTCTCGGTCGCCCTCGACGCCGGCTACCGCCACCTCGACACGGCCCAGGCCTACGACAACGAGCGCGAGGTGGGCCGGGCCCTCCGCGAGAGCGGCGTCTCGCGCGAGGAGGTCTTCCTCACCACCAAGGTCTGGCACGACCACCTCAAGTACCGCGACGTCCTCCGCTCGACGGACGAGAGCCTCGACCGGCTCGGGACCGACCGCGTCGACCTCCTGCTCGTCCACTGGCCCAGCGACGACGTGGAGCTGGAGGAGACCCTCGACGCCTTCCAGGAGGCGCGCGAGCGCGGCAAGACACGGCTGATCGGTGTGAGCAACTTCCCGCCGTCGCTCCTGGAGCAGGCGCTCGCCCTCGTGCCCGACCTCGCGAACGTGCAGGTGGAGTATCACCCGTTCCTCGGGCAGGACGCCCTGCTGGAGATCGTCCGCGAGCACGGGCTGTTCCTGACGGCCTACAGCCCCATCGCGCGGGGCGAGGTGGCGCGTGCGCAGCCGATCCAGGAGATCGCGGCCGTTCATGGCAAGAGCGCCGTGCAGGTCGCGCTCCGCTGGCTCGTCCAGCAGGAGCGCGTCGCCGCCATCCCGCGCTCGTCGAACCCCGAGCACATCCGGGCAAATGCCGAGGTGTTCGACATCGCGCTCTCGGAGGAGGAGATGGCGGCGATCTCCGCCCTCGCCCGCGGCGAGCGGCTCGTGGACCCCGGCTTCGCCCCCGCGTGGGAGCAGTAGCCACCACGCACCGGGGGCCGGACGCCACCGCGCATCCGGCCCCCGGCTCATTGCCTCCGGCTCTCGCCAGAGGCTAGAGTCACCACAGCTTGATCCGCTCCTCGGGCGGGAGGTAGAGCGCGTCGCCCTGCCGCACGTCGAAGGCGGTGTAGAAGGCGGGGATGTGGGCGAGCGGGCCGACGGCGCGGTACTGCCCGGGCGAGTGGGTGTCGGTGCGGAGGAGCTGGCGGAGGTAGGCGTCGCGGTGCTTGATGCGCCACACCTGCACCCAGCCCATGAAGAACCGCTGGTCGCCGGTGAACCCCTCGATCACCGGCGGCTCCTCGCCGTCGAGGGAGAGGCGGTAGGCGCGGTGCGCCATCGTGAGGCCGGAGAGGTCGCCGATGTTCTCGCCGAGCGTGAGCTCGCCGTCGATGGCCGCGTCCTCGAACGGCCGGTACGCGCTGTACTGCGCGACGAGGAGGTCGGCGCGGCGCTCGAACTCCTCGCGGTCGGCGTCGGTCCACCAGTTCTTGAGGGTGCCGTCGGCGTCGTACTGGCTGCCCTGGTCGTCGAAGCCGTGGCTGAACTCGTGGCCGATGACGGCCCCGATGGCGCCGTAGTTGACGGCGTCGTCGGCCTCGACGTTGAAGAAGGGCGGCTGGAGGATGGCGGCCGGGAAGACGATCTCGTTGAAGACGGGGTTGTAGTAGGCGTTGACCGTCTGCGGCGTCATGAACCACTCGCTCCGGTCGACGGGCTGGCCGAGGTCCGCGAGCATGTCGGCGTAGCGCCAGGCGGCGGTGCGGCGCAAGTTGCCCACGAGGTCGTCGGGCCGGACCTCGAGGGTGCCGTAGTCCTCCCACGCGTCGGGGTAGCCGACCTTGAACGTGTACGAGTCGAGCTTGCGGAGGGCCTCGGCCTTCGTCGCGTCGCCCATCCAGTCGAGCTCCCGGATGGACTGGCGCATGGCCTCCTGGAGGTTGAGGATCATCCGGTCCATGCGGGCCTCGGCCTCGGGCGGGTAGTGGCGCGCCACGTAGATGCGGCCGACGGCCTCGCCGAGGGCGCCGTTGACGGCGCGGACGGCCTTCTTCCAGCGCACGCGGTCGGCCTCCTGGCCCGAGAGCGTCTGGCCGCGGAAGGCGAACCGGGCCGCCTCGAACGCCTGCGGCAGGTAGGGCGCTGCCTCGTCGAGCGTCCGCGCCTGCGCCCACTCCTTCCAGTCCGCCAGCGGGATCTCGGCCATCAGGCCGTCGAGCGCCTCGAAGTAGCTGGGCTGTCGGACGACGAGCGAGTCCACGCGGCGCATCGGCACGCCCGCTGCGGGGAGGAGGACGTCGAGCCGGAGGTTGGGGTGGGCGGCGGCGAAGTCGTCGAGGGCCACCTTGTTGTAGGTGGCCTCGGAGTCGCGGTTCTCGACGCGCGTCCACTGCACCGCGGCGAGGGCCGTCTCGAGGTCGAGGACGGTCTGCGCCGCCTCGGCGCCCCCCTCGAAGCCGGCGAGCCCGTAGAGCGCCTCGAGGTACGCGAGGTAGGCGGCGCGCTGCTCGGCGAACTCGTCCTCCTCGTAGTAGCTCTTGTCCGGGAGGCCGAGGCCGGACTGCGAGACGTGCAGGACGTGCTGCTCGACGTTCTTGTCGTCCACGTCCACGTACCACCGGAACGGCAGCGGGCCGAAGCTCTGGGCGTTCCCGGCGAAGTAGCGCGCGAGGCCGTCGGCCGTCTCGACGGCGGCGATCCGGTCGAGGTCGGGCCGGAGCGGCGTGAGGCCGAGGGCTTCGACGCGCGCGCTGTCCATGTAGGCCGTGTAGACGGCGCCGATCTTCGCGGCGTCGGGGTCGGAGACGCGGCCGGCGGCGGCGTCCTCGATGATGGCGCGGACGTCGCGCTCGGCCTTCTCACGGAGGATGTCGAACGAGCCGTAGCGGCTGCGGTCGGCGGGGATCTCGGTCTCGTCGAGCCAGCGGCCGTTGACGAAGCGGAAGAGGTCGTCCTGCGGGCGGGCCGACCGGTCCATCGCGTCGGGGTCGATCCCGAGGCCGAGGGTTCCGGCGCTGCCAGCACTGCGGGCGGGGCCGTCGGCGGCCTGCTGTGCGGAGGCGGCCGGGGCGACGGCAAAGGCCAGGGCAAGGGCGGCGGTGAGGAGGCGCATGAGGAGGTGCGGGCGAGGGATTGCTAATAATTTAGCACATCGAGGTCCTCTGCCTCAACGGGCCCCACCCCCCCTTTGTTACAGGGCCCCACACGATGAGGCCCCCGCGCCCTCCCGCACGCCCTCCGCGCCTCAGCCGACGTGGACCTTGAGGTCTTCGCGGCGGTGCTTCTGGCGGAGCTTCCGGAGCGCCTTCTCCTTGATCTGGCGGACGCGCTCGCGCGTGAGCCCGAACTGCTGCCCGATCTCCTCCAGCGTCAGCGGGTGCTCCCGGCCGATGCCGAAGTAGAGCCGCGTGACCTCGGCCTCACGCGGGTGCAACGACGAGAGCGCCCGCTCGATATCGGTCTTGAGGCTCTCGTCCATGAGGTACTCGTCGGGCGGGATGTCGTCGGCGTCCGGGAGCACGTCGAGGAGCGAATTCTCGTCCTCGTCGTTGAAGGGGGCATCCATGGAGAGGTGGCGCACGGCGTGGCGGAGGGCGTCTTGCACCTTCTCGGGCGGGAGGCCCAGCTCGGCGGCGAGCTCGTCCACGTTGGGCGGCCGCTCGAGGTGCTGCGTCAGCTTCGCGCTGGTCTTCCGGATCTTCGAGATGGTCCCGATCCGGTTGAGCGGGAGGCGGACGACGCGGCTCTGCTCGGCGAGGGCCTGGAGGATGGCCTGGCGCACCCACCACACGGCGTAGGAGATGAACTTGAACCCCCGCGTCTCGTCGAACCGCTGCGCCGCCTTGATGAGCCCGTAGTTCCCCTCGTTGATGAGGTCGGCGAGGGAGAGCCCCTGCCCCTGGTACTTCTTCGCGACGGAGACGACGAAGCGGAGGTTGGCGCGGACGAGCTGGTGGAGGGCCGCGGCGTCGCCCTCCTTCACCCGGCGCGCGAGGTCCACCTCCTCCTCGGGCTTGAGCAGGGGGATCTGCCCAATCTCCTGGAGATACTGGTCCAGCATCCGCTGCTGGCGGGGGACGTACATCGGATCGGTCGGGGCGGTAGGAGGGCAACCGGGGGCTGCACCACGCGAGGCGGACCGGGAACTTACCTGAACCGCCGGGGGGCGTTCATGTTTTCTTCTCTTTACCCGATCCAATGTACCGCTCCTGCGCCCCTTCGTGTTCCGTGGCGGGGCGGCGGGAGGACCGCCCCCGCGTGGTAGATTCCGCCCTCCGCCTCGCCCGCCGATGCCCGCCCTCCCCCCCGACGACCCCTACGTCCTCGACTGCCGGGGGCGCCCCCTCGACGGCCGCCGCGCCGTCCACGTCGTCGGCGTCCTCAACGTCACGCCCGACTCCTTCTCCGACGGCGGCCGGCACACGACGGTCGACGCCGCCCTGGCCCGTGCTGAGGCCATGGCCGAGGAGGGCGCCGCCGTCATCGACGTGGGCGGCGAGAGCACGCGGCCCGCGGGCCGGACCTACGGCGCCGGCGCCACGCCCGTGAGCGCCTCCGAGGAGATCCGACGCGTGGTGCCTGTCGTCGAGGCGATCGCGCGGCGGCTGCCGCACGTCCTCATCTCGGTCGACACCTACAAGGGCGAGGTGGCACGGGCGGCCCTCCGCGCCGGCGCCCACCTCGTCAACGACGTCTCCGGCCTCCGCGACGGCGTCGGCACGGCGCGGGCGGCGGCGGACTACGGCGCGCCGCTCGTGGTGATGCACGCGCTCGGGCGCCCCGGCGGGATGCCGCACGAGCACGCCTACGACGACGTGGTCGAGGAGGTGGCCGAGAGCCTCTCGCGCTCGGTCCAGAGGGCCGAGGCGGAGGGCGTCCGCGACGTGGTCGTGGACCCCGGCTTCGGCTTCGGCAAGACGCCCGAGGAGAACCTCCGTCTGATCGCCCGGGTGGACCGGTTCCACTCCCTCGGCCGGCCGGTCCTCGTCGGCGTGTCGCGGAAGAGCACGGTGGGCGTCGTGCTGGGGTCGGCGGAGCGGCCGGCGCCCGTGGGGGAGCGGCTCTACGGGAGCCTCGGGCTGGCCGCGCTCGCCACGGTGCGCGGCGCCGCCCTCGTGCGCACGCACGACGTCCGGCCGACCGTCGAGTTGCTGACGGCGATCCGGGCCGCCCAGGACGCGGCCGACCCAGGGCCCCACAACGCCGAGGCGCCGAGCCGCCGGGAGGGCGTGGCGTGAGCGGGCTCCTCCTCGGCATCCGGATCGGGTTCATCCCGCTCGACCTCCTCGACGTCCTCGACATCCTCATCGTCGCGTTCCTGGTCTACCAGGTGTACCGGCTGATCCGGGGGACGCTCGCGGTGCAGGTGGCCCTCGTCCTCCTCGCCATCTACGCCCTCGACGTCGTCGTGCAACTGCTCGGGCTGACGACGCTCCGCGTGCTCTTCGGCGCCGTGAGCGAGGTGTTCGTCCTCGCCGTGATCATCCTCTTCGCCCCGGAGATCCGGCGGCTGCTCTTCCTCCTCGGCAACAACCCCATCGTGCGGCGGTTCGTAGCGACGCCGCCGCGGGCGCGGATCACGGCCGAGGTGGCCGCCGCCGTCGCCGAGATGAGCGAGAACCGGATCGGCAGCCTCATCGCGTTCGCCCGGAGCACCGGGCTCCGGAACTACATCGAGAGCGGGACGAAGATCCAGGCCGACGTCGAGCGGGACCTCCTCACGAGCATCTTCTTCCCGAACTCCCCGCTCCACGACGGCGGCGTCATCATCCAGGGGCAGAAGATCGAGGCGGCCCGGTGCATCTTCCCCGTCTCGGAGGCGCGCCGGCTCGCCCCCCACCTCGGCCTCCGCCACCGCGCCGCCATCGGCCTCACCGAGCGCACCGATGCCTTCGTCATCGTGACGAGCGAGGAGACCGGCGCCATCTCCGTGGCCGAGAACGGCAAGCTCGACTACGGCCTGCCCATCGCAGCTGTGGAGGCGCGCCTGAACGCGGCCTTCGCCCCGGAGGCCAAGCGGGAGGAGTAGCTTCCGGGCGGCGCCCCGCGCCCCCGCTCTTCCGCACCCCGCCCGCCCATGCGCACCTACGCCCGCCAGCGCCACGCCCTCGTCGAGGCCCTCCGCGAGAAGGGGATCGACGACGAGCGCGTGCTCGCGGCGATCGCGGCGGTGCCCCGCCACGCGTTCGTGGACGCCGCCTTGCGCAACCGGGCCTACGAGGACGTGGCGCTCCCCATCGGGCTCGACCAGACGATCTCGCAGCCGTTCACCGTGGCCTACCAGACCGTCCTCCTCGGGCCGCAGCCCGGCGAGAAGGTCCTCGAGGTGGGGACGGGAAGCGGCTACCAGGCGGCCGTCCTCGCCGAGCTCGGCACGCGCGTGTTCTCGATCGAGCGCCACCGCCCCCTCCTGGAGCGGACGCAGACCCTCCTCGACGGCCTCGGCTGCCGCGTCCGCACCCGCCTCGGCGACGGCACCCGCGGCTGGCCGGCCCTCGCCCCGTTCGACGGCATCATCGTGACGGCGGGGGGGCGGGCCGTGCCCGAGCCGCTCCTCGAGCAGCTCCGCCTCCCGGAGGAGGAGCGCCCCGGCGGCCGGCTCGTCATCCCCGTCGGCGACGCGGATGGGCAGCGGATGCTGCGGATCACGCGCACCGGCCCCGAGACCTACCGTGAAGAGACCTTCGCCGAGTTCCGATTCGTCCCCCTCGTCCGCGACGCCTAGCGCCGCGGCTCTCCCCCCGCTCCCCCGTCCATGCCCCCTCTCTTCCGCCGCTTCGCCCAGGGCCTCCTCATGGGCGGGGCCGACATCATCCCCGGCGTCAGCGGCGGCACGATGGCGCTCATCGTCGGGATCTACAAGGACCTCATCACGGCCATCGGCGACGCGGCCTCGGCCGTGCTCACGCTCCTGCGCGGGCGCGTTCGTGAGGCGCTCGCCTTGTTCCGAGGGCTCAACTGGCCGCTGCTCCTCCCCGTCGTCGGCGGCATCCTGACGGCCATCGCCATCGGCACCCTGTTCATCCCCGAGCTGCTGGCGCGCTATCCCGTCGAGTGCCGAGCGCTCTTCTTCGGGCTCGTCGCCGCCTCGCTCGCCATCCCGTGGCGCGAGCGGCGCGCGCATCGGGCATCCCACTTCGCCGTGGCGGCCGTCGCCGCCATCGGGGCGTTCGTCCTCGTGGGGCTCCCACGCAGCGGCGACCTCGCCGAGCCCTCGCTGTTCCGCGTGGCGGGGACGGCCGCCATCGCCATCAACGCCATGATCCTGCCGGGCGTGAGCGGGGCCTACCTCCTCGAGGTCCTCGGCCTCTACAGCCCCACGCTCCAGGCGCTCCGGGACCTCGACGTGGCGTACGTCGTCACGTTCGCCCTCGGCGCGGGCGTGGGGTTAGGGCTCGCCGCCAAGGCGCTCTCGTGGCTGCTCGACCGCCACCACGACCTCACGATGACCGTCCTGGTCGGGCTCCTCGCCGGCTCGCTGCGAGCGCTGTGGCCGTGGGTCGAGCGCATCGAGCACGTGCACTCGGACGGCACGGTCTCGGCCGTGCCCGACCCGTCGGTGCTCCTCGCGCCGGGGCCGGCGTGGCCGGCTGCGCTCGCGCTCGCGCTCGTCGGGTTCGCGTTCGTGACGGCGCTGGCCTGGCTCGGGCGTCGCCGCATCGGGACCGGGGACGAGGTCCTCGCGCACGAGCACGACGAGGTGAAGGCGCGCTGAGCGGGACGCCGGCCCCGGCGCGGCGGTCAGGCCAGCGACGTGCGCTGGACGAGCCGGAGACCGAGGACGAAGACGACGGCGCCGACGAGCGCGGCGGGCGCGGAGGCCGCGAGGCCGTCGAGCACCGTGCCGGTGTAGAGGAGATCCGTGAGCCAGCCGCCGAGGAAGGCACCGAGAAGGCCGAAGAGGAGGTCGCCGAAGAGGCCGTCCCGCCCGCCCGCAGCGCGGGCGGCGGCGAGGCCGACGACGAGGCCGGAAGCGATCCAGATGATCGGATCCATGACGAGGGAGGTGGTGGGAGACCTGCGAAGGCCGTGTGAAGGGCGGCGCTACAACGCGATGCCCCGGCCGCAGATCCCACTGTTTCTCAAGCGCTCCCGAATGGGGAGAACCCTTATTCACCTGTGTCCACACTGTCTACCACGCCCACGATCGTCGCGTCGGTCGCGGTGAGCTCCTGGGGCGGACGGAAAGGCAGCGCCGCCTCGGCACTCGTGACATAGAGCACACGGTCGCCCGGCCCGGCGTCGGCGGTGTCGAGGGCGGCGAGGGGGCGGCCCCGCGGCGCGCCGTCGGCGCGGAGAGGCTGGACGAGGAGCATCCGCTTGCCCTCCAGCGACGGATCCTTCCGCGTGGCCCAGAGGCTCCCGATGACACGACCGAGGTTCATGGGGTCGGCCCCGCGGATGGGGTCATGCGTTCACGGGCTCGTCGAGCGGCAGCACGAGTGGATCCGTGGCCTCGGCGCGGACCTCGATCCGTGCGGTCCCCTCCTTCACGTCGAGGCGGTCCACGATCGCCATGATCACGGCGTCGACGGGCTTGCCCTGGGTGAGGGCGGTCTGACGGCCCGAGGAGCCCTGGGCCACGAGCACGGTCTCGCCGACGCCCGCACCGACCGAGTCGGCAGCGACGACGTAGTTGGCGAGCGGCTGCCCGTCGAGGTCCACCTCCCGCACGATGAGGAACGTCATCCCGACGAGCTGCTCGTCCTTGCGCGTGGCCCAGACGGTGCCAATGACGGTGCCGAGGAGCATGGGGCTGGGGGCGACGGGCTAGGGTAGGGGATGGTTTCGCTCGGAGGATACGACCGCTGCGCTGTGGCAGCCATTGTCAAAACAGGAGCCGCGCGCGGAGGGTGCCGGGGACGGCCTGGAGCGCCGCCAGCGCCGCGTCCGACGACGCCGTATCCACATCGATGACGACGTAGCCGATCGAGCCGCGCGTCTGGAGGGACTGGCCCGCCACGTTCGCGCCGATCTCGGAGAACACCCGGTTCACGGCGCTCATCACGCCGGGCCGGTTCTCGTGGACGTGGAGGAGCCGGTGGAGGCCCGGGTGCGGCGGGAGCGAGACCTCGGGGAAGTTCACCGACGTCATCGTGCTCCCGTTGTCGCTGTAGCGGACGAGCTTGCCGGCCACCTCCCGCCCGATGTTCGCCTGTGCCTCGACGGTCGAGCCGCCGATGTGGGGCGTGAGGATCACGTTGTCGAACGGCTGCAGCGGCGTCTCGAAGGGCTCCTCGTTCGTGCGCGGCTCGACGGGGAAGACGTCGATGGCGGCACCGCGGAGGTGGCCCTCGGCGAGGGCGTCGGCGAGGGCGTCGAGGTCGACGACGGTCCCGCGCGAGGCGTTGATGAGGACGGCGCCCGGCCTCATCCGGCTCAGCTCGGCCGCCCCGATCATCCGGTGGGTCTCCGGCGTCTCGGGCACGTGGAGCGTGACGACGTCGGACGCCGCGAGGACGTCGTCGAGCGACGCGCCCGCGACGGCGTTCCCGAGCGGGAGCTTGGCCGCGACGTCGTAGAAGCGGACCTGCATGCCGAGCGCCTCGGCGAGCACCGAGAGCTGGCTCCCGATGTTGCCGTAGCCGACGATGCCGAGCGTCTTGCCGCGGATCTCGTGGGCGTCGGCGCGCTTGTCCCAGACGCCGCGGTGGGCCCGCGAGTTCTTCTCGGGCACCCCGCGGAGGAGCAGGATCGCCTCGGCCAGGACGAGCTCGGCGACGGAGCGGGTGTTCGAGAACGGCGCGTTGAAGACGGCCACGCCCCGCCGCGCCGCCGCCGCCAGGTCGATCTGGTTCGTCCCGATGCAGAAGGCGCCCACGGCCACGAGCTTCGGCGCCGCCGCCAGCATCGCCTCGGAGAGGTGCGTCCGCGAGCGGATGCCGAGGAAGTGGACGTCGGCGAGGAGCGCCTGGAGGTCGGCCTCGGGGACGGTCCCCTCGCGGCGCTCCACGGTCGTGTAGCCGGCCTCCTCGAAGGCGGCGACGGCGGTGGGGTGGATGCCTTCGAGGAGGAGGACCTTGAGCCGCTCGCGCGGGAAGGAGTGGACGGCCATGGGGGACGGGCAGGCGGGCGCGCAAGATACCCGCCGCCCGCCCGCCGCCGCCGGCTACGACGCGGGCATGTCCACGAGGGCGAGCGTGCAGCGGGCGGCGCAGATGAGGGCCTCGGCCTCGTCGACGATCCGCACCTGCCACACGTGCGTCGTCCGCCCCTTGTGCAGCGGCTCGGCGATGGCGCGGAGCGTGCCCTCCTGCTTCGGCCGGAGGTGGTTCGCGTTGATCTCCAGCCCGAAGGCGGCCTTGCCGTGCGCGAACGCCGTCGCGTTCGCCCCCATCGACGCCACCGACTCGGCGAGGACCACGCTGGCGCCGCCGTGGAGGTACCCGAGCGGCTGGTGCACGCGCGGCTCGACCGGCATCGTCGCCACGACGCGGTCGGCGGTCAGCTCCTCGTACTCGATGCCGAGAGTCTTGTCGAGGGAGGGGCGGTCGAAGAGGTCGGCGGGCAGGTCGGGCATGGAGGGGCGATGGGTGGGGGATCGGGGCGTGACAACGCGGCGCGGCGTTCCGCGTTCACCCCCCGCTCCCGCAGTCCAACCCCGCCCTCTTCCCCCATGTGGGATGCCCTCCGCGACTGGTTCCTCGGCCTCGGCGCTCAGTACGGCGTCGACCCCCTCGTCTTCGGCGCCATCTACGTCGGGGCCATCCCGTTCTTCACGGTCTGCATGGCGTGGACCGTCCGCAACCTGCGGCGGAAGCGGCCGGCGGCGCTGCCGGCGTTCCTGACGGGCTTCTTCTTCGTCTCGGCCTACCTCTACCTCCTCGTGGCCGGGCGCAACATCCCGGCGTGGGTGTACGCCGTGATCGCCGGGCTCGTGCTCTTCGGGGCCTGGTCGACGGTGCAGAAGGTGCGGCGCCAGCTGGCCGCGCCGGCTCAGCCGAACGGTACGCCGGGCCCGTCCCAGGACGCGCCGAAGTAGGCGGCGACGGTGGCAGCGTGGTCGGCGAACGTGGCGCGCGTGCCGAGGTCCCGGCCCTCTGCCCGTCCCTTCTCCAGAACCAGGAGGGGGACGCGCTCCCGCGTGTGGTCGGTGCCGGGGGTCGTCGGGTCGTTGCCGTGGTCGGCGGTGAGGAGGAGGACGGCCCCCTCGGGCAGGGCCGCTTCCAGGGCCGGGAGGGCGGCGTCGAAGGCTTCGAGGGCGCGGGCGAAGCCGTCGGGGTCGTTCCGGTGGCCGTAGAGCTCGTCGAAGTCGACGAGGTTGGTCCAGACGAACGTCGGCGCGCCGGCGGCGGCGGCCTCGCGGATGGCGCCGAGGGTTTTCTCGACGCCGTCGGCGTTCCCCTTCGTCTTGACCGCCCGGTCGAAGCCGACCCCCCCAAAGAGGCTCGCGATCTTGCCGACGGCGACGGTCCGCACGTCGGCCGCCTGGAGCGCCTCCTGCACCGTCGGCCCCGTCGGGCGGAGGGCGACGTCCTTGCGCGCGGCCGAGACCCGCTCGTACGCGCTCGGCCGCCCCACGAACGGCCGGGCGATGACGCGCCCCACGGCGTGCTCCCCGACGCACACGCGGTCGCGGGCGAGGCGGCACATCCGGTAGAGGGCGTCGAGGGGAATCGTGTCGGTATGCGCTGCGATCTGGAAGACGCTGTCGGCGGAGGTGTAGACGATGGGGCGGCCCGTCTCTTCGTGCGCCTCTCCCAACTCGGCGATGATGGCGGTGCCGGAGGCGGCGCGGTTGCCGAGGACGCCCTCGACGCCGGCCTCGCGGCAGAATGCCGCGATCATCTCGTCCGGGAAGCCGTCGGGGTACGTGGGGAAGGGCGCGTCGAGGACGAGGCCTGCCAGCTCCCAATGGCCCGTCGTGGAGTCCTTGCCCGCGGCCGTCGCGGTCATGCGCCCCCACGAGGCCGCCGGGGCCGCCACGGCCTCGACGCCGTCGAGCGGGCGGATGCGGCCGAGGCCGAGACGTGCGAGGTGGGGGAGGTGCGGGCGAGAGGCGGCGCAGACGTGGCCGAGCGTGTCGCTGCCGAGGTCGCCGTAGGCCGCCGCGTCGGGCGCCTCGCCCACGCCGGCGCCGTCGAGAACGATGGAGACGATGAGCATCGAGGGGAGAACGGGGGTCGGCCAGCGGCTGGGCGGAGGCGCGCCTCAGCGCGTCCGGCGCCCGATCACTCTAGGATCACGCAGTCCTCGCCACGGTCGTAGGCCGCGCGGAGGGCCGCGGCCGCGTCGGCGCGGAGCGCCTCGGCGTCGAGGTGCCGCGCACGCAAGAGGGCCACGCCCACGTGGACGGGCGAGCCGGAGGCGGCGACCCGCTCGGCCCACGCCTCGACGAAGGTGGGGCCGCTGTGGCAGAAGACCCCCGCCATCAGCTCGCCGAAGTGCTCGACGCGGGCGCTCCCCTCCACCCCGCGCAGCCGCTCGAAGAGGGCGTGCTCGGCGGCGCGCACGGCCGCCCGCCCCTCCTTCGCGACGGCCTCCGCGTCGTGGGGAACGACGAGGGCCAGGGCCAGGGGCCGCTCCGCCGCCCGGGCCGCCGCCATCTCCTCGGCGATGATCTCGGCGCGGGGCCGGATGGGCTCCGCGTCCTCGGGCGCCGCCTCCTCGGGCGCCGCGCCGGCCACGGCCTCCATCTCCACGGCACCGGGTGCATCGACCGCCGAGGCGTCGGGCGGCGTGTCCCCCTGCGTCTCCGAGCCGGCCCCGAGGAGGTGGCTGAGGAGGTCGGCGTACTCCCCGAAGAGGGTGAGGTGCCGAGCCGCGAAGGGCGCCGAGCCAGCGGCGCCGTCGGCGACGAGGAGGGTGCGTGCGGCGAGACCGTCGAGGGCGAGCGCCGCGGCGTGGCCCACGCGCTCGGAGGGGTCGTCGTGGTACTGGAGCGCGCCGAGGGCGTCGTCTTCGAGAAGCGAGATAGAGCGGTCGCCGGGGACCTGGTGGAGCGCGCTGCCGGCGGCCGGGATGGCCCCCGTCCGCGTCTCCGGTCCCCGCCCTGCGAGCGCGTCCACCGCGTAGACGTCGCCCCCCTCATCGTAGCGGAGGAGGGCGACGGACTGGGCGTGGAGGGCGGCCCGCAGCGAGGCGAGCAGGAGCGTCACCGCTTCGGGAGCCACACCGTTCCAGAGCGACGACTGCGGCGCGGCGTAGGGATCCGGGGGCAGCGAAGGCCCCGGAGGTGTGGGGCTGGCGGTCTCGGCCGGCCGGGCCGACCGAGCAGGCCGGGCCGACGAGACGCCGGTTTCGTCGAGGGGCGCGTCGTCGTGGGGGTTCATACGGTCAGGGGCAGCCTCCAGAGGCTGAGCAGGCGTCGGTTCGGGGTCGGGCGCGGCCGGGGCCGCTGCCGAGGGGGGAGGTGCGGCCGCGGGGCGGACTTCGGAGAGGCCGAGCCGGTCCAGGTCGTTGGGACCCGTCAGCGGCGACGCCGCGCGGGGCATGCGTCGCTGGCTCCGCTGCCATCCGAGAGCGGCGAGGCCGAGGGCGACGAGGGCCAGGAGGAGGAGGCCGACGACGACCCAGGCCGAGCTGATCGCGACGAGGGGCTCCATGGGAACGTGGGAGAGGGAGCGCGCGAGCGGCGCCCGCGCGGGGCCGGCAGGAGGCGTCCGTGCCGGCGTGAGACTGCGGGCGTCAGTGTGGTGCAATCTATCGGTGCCCGGCCAGAAATGACAACCGCTCGGCCGGCGAAACCGAGCGGCCCAGCGCCTCGTTCGGCCCTGCCCTTCCTCCTTCCAGAGCCCCCTCCCGTGGACCCCTACTACCGCCCCGACCACCTCCCCCGGTTCGGCGAGATCGCGGAGGGCAGCCCCTCCCTCGCCGACGCCTTCTTCTCGTACTACGGCCAGGTCTTCGAAGACGGCGCCCTATCGGCTCGCGAGAAGGCCCTCATCGCCCTCGCCGTCTCCCACGCCGTCCAGTGCCCCTACTGCATCGACGCCTACACGCAGGAGTCGCTGGCGAAGGGCTCGGACCTTGAGCAGATGACGGAGGCCGTGCACGTGGCCTGCGCCATCCGCGGCGGCGCCTCCCTCGTGCACGGCCTCCAGATGATGGACCATGCCAAGTCGCAGATGATGTAGACGGGGCGCGGGCCTACTCCTCCGTCATCGAGAGGTCGCCGTAGTAGGCCACGGCGCGCGCGCCGGTGTTGTCGGCATCCGTCATGATGGCGATGCCTGCGATGGGCGGGGGCTCCTCGCCGAAGGCGGCACGGTAGTCCTCAGCCACGTTGCGGCGCGCGTCCCGCCACGTCCCGGCGTGGCGGCTCCCTCGCTCGACCGGCACCATCTGCACCCAGTCGGTGTAGGCGTTCGGGCGGGTCGCGCGTGCCGACGGCTGGTTGGCCCAGACGTAGTTGAGCGCGCGGGTGGGGAGGTCGCGGTAGCCGAGGGCCTGGAGCGCCCTGTACTTCAGCCGGTCGCCGAAGGAGAGCGCGCTGACGGGGTAGTCGAAGATGACGTAGACGCGCGCGGCGTAGTCGTCGCCGTCCCGACGGGTGTAGCTGCCGCCCGGAACCACGCCCTCCACCTTCCACCGCCAGCGGAGGACGGGGAAGCGGGTGGGGTCGATGTCGATACGACGGACGAGACCCGACGCCGAGCCGTCGGCCTCGGCGCGGACGACCGTCACGCCGCCTTCGTGCACGAGGCGGTAGCTGGAGGGCCGCGTGTCTCCGAACTGGAGCGGCTCCCATCCGGACGGGAGCCCCCCGGGAGAGGCCTGCGAGAACGCACCGACGGGCACGGGGGGAGCGGG
>JAWWCA010000077.1:0-14774 GCA_033720695.1 Rubricoccaceae bacterium | reverse complement strand
GCGAGCGCCTCGCCGCCCTCGGCCTGCCGACCAAGCGCGACGAGCAGTGGAAGTACACCGACCTCCGCCCCGTCCTCCGGCCGCCCTACGCGTTCGCCCCGGGCGACGGCGCCCCCGCCCTCACCCGCGCCGACCTCGACGCCTACCGTGTCCCGGGCCTCGATGCCTTCACGGCCGTCGTTGTCAACGGCCTGTTCGTCCCGGCGCTCTCGGACCTCGACGGGCTCGGCCGGGCGAGGGCCACCAGCCTCCGCGCCGCGCTCCGCGACGGCGACGAGGCCGCGCAGCACCATTACGGGCGCGCGGGCGACGGCGCCTTCACCGCCCTCAACGCCGCCTTCGACCTCGACGGCCTCTTCCTCCACGTCCCCGACGGCGTCGTGCTGGAGAAGCCCCTCCACGTGATTCACGTCGTCGACGCCGGGGCCGAGCTGTTCGTGCAGAGCCGGCACCTCCATGTCTTCGGGCGCCGCGCCGAGGGCCGCGTCGTCGAGACGCACCACCGGCGGGGCGACGCCGAGACGTTCGGCAACCACGTGACCGAGATCGTCGTGGCCGAGGACGCCGTCGTGGATCACTACCGGGTCCAGGACGAGGGCGAGCGCGCCCACCAGGTCGCCACGACGCACGCCGTGCAGGAGGGCCGCTCGGTCTTCTCGACGGCCACGTTCACGTTCGAGAGCGGGCTCGTCCGCAACGACCTCACCGTCGTCCCCGACGCCGAGGGGTGCGAGTCGAACCTCCACGGGCTCTACGTCCTCCGCGGCCGGCAGCACGTCGACAACCACACCTACGTGGACCACGTCGCGCCCGGCTGCCAGTCGAACGAGCTCTACAAGGGCATCGTCTACGACGAGGCGACGGGCGTCTTCAACGGGAAGGTGTTCGTCCACCGCGCCGCGCAGCAGACGAACGCGTACCAGCAGAGCCAGGGCGTCGTGCTCTCCGACGCCGCGCGCCACTACTCGAAGCCCGAGCTCGAGATCTACGCCGACGACGTGAAGTGCTCGCACGGCTCGACGACGGGCGAGATCGACCCCGAGGCGCTCTACTACTGCCGCGCCCGCGGCATCTCGCTCTCCGACGCCCGCGCCATGCTGCTCTACGCCTTCGCGCACGACGTCGTCGAGCAGGTGAAGCTGCCGGCCCTCCGCGAGCACCTCGACCGCCGCATCGAAGCCCGCCTCGACTAGCGATGGTTCTCCTCTCCCGCGACTTCCTCATCGACGGCCGCGACCAGGACTTCTCGCCGCTGGAGGAGCAGATGGTCGGGGTGATGAAGGCGATCTACGACCCCGAGATCCCGGTGCCCATCTGGGACCTCGGCCTGATCTACGGCTGGGACGTCGAGGAGACCACCGACGGCGCCGACGTCACGGTCCGCATGACGCTCACGGCGCCGAACTGCCCGGCCGCCGAGACGCTCCCGGCCGAGGTCGAGCAGAGCGTCAACGCTTTGGAGGGCGTCCGGCGCGTCACGCTCGACCTCGTCTTCACCCCCACCTACTCGATGGAGATGATGAGCGAGGAGGCGAAGCTGACGCTCGGTTTCCTCTGAACCGACAGCACCGGCGGATCGTACCGTAGGGGCACGGCGCGCCGTGCCCCTTTGCTTAAGGCCATGGACCCGATCCCGCTCCCCCTCCCCGCCTCCGAGATCCCGGCGCTGGCCGTGCCGGAGGGCGAGGAGCGGCCGTGCTACCTCGACTCGGCGGCGACCTCGCTCAAGCCGCGCGCCGTGGTCGACCGGATCGCGCGGTTCTACGCGGAGGAGAACGCACCCGTGCACCGGGGGGTGTACGTCTGGAGCCAGCGGGCCACCGACCTCTACGAAGAGGCCCGCCGCACCGTGGCCGCCTTCGTCGGGGCGGATCCGGAGGGGCTCGTGTTTACGCGCGGGACGACGGAAGGGCTGAACCTCGTGGCGCGCGCGTGGGCCGAGGAGCGGCTCCGCCCCGGCGACGCGATCGTGGCGAGCCCGCAGGAGCACCACTCCAACATCACGCCCTGGCAGGAGGTCGCCCGGCGCACCGGTGCCCACCTCCACTTCGCCCCCCTCCGCTCCGACGGGACGCTCGACCTCGACGGGACGCTCGGGCTCCTCGGCCGGCGCACACGGCTCGTCGCCCTCGCCCACGTCTCTAACGTCCTCGGGATCGAGAACCCGGTGCGCGAGGTGTTCGAGTCCGCCCGGCGCCTCGGCGCCCTAACCGTCCTTGACGGTGCCCAGTCGGTCCCGACCCGGCCGGTGGACGTGACGGACCTCCACTGCGACGTCCTCACCTTCAGCGGGCACAAGATGCTGGGCCCCACGGGGATCGGCGCCCTCGCGGCGCCCCCTGACCTGCTCGGCGCGATGGCCCCGTATCAGACGGGGGGCGGCATGATCGAGCGGGTTGCCGTCGAAGGGACCACGTTTCTGGACGGCTTCGCCCGGTACGAGGCGGGGACGCCCCACGCCGCCGGCGCGGTCGGCCTCGCGGCCGCGTGTGCGTATCTGAGCGCCCTGACCTACCACGGAAAGCAGGGCATGGAGGCCGTCGCGGCGTACGAGCGAGACTGGGGCCGCCGCGCCATCGAGGGGCTTCAGACCGTCGAGGGCCTCCGCCTCCTCGGCCCCCCCGGCGACGCCGAGCCGGAGGGGGGGATCGTCACGCTCCAGATGGCGGGCGTTCACCCCCACGACCTCGCCGTGCTCCTCGACGCGCAGGGCGTGATGTGCCGGGCCGGCCACCACTGCACGATGCCGCTCCACGCCCACCTCGGCGAGGGCGGGGCCTGGCCCGACACCTCGCTCCGCGCGAGCGCCTACGTCTACAACCCGTTCGAGGACGCGGACCGCCTGGTCGGTGCGCTCGCGTTCGCGGGGGAGGCGCTGACCCGGCGCCGGACGGGCGTTCCTACCTGAAGACGCTCAGGCTTTTCCCGATCCGGGAACGCCCCGCACGAGGCCGTGCGCGCCGGAGATCACCCTCGACAGACCGTGGCCTAACGTTACGGCGGTGCGGGCTGAACGGGGTGGATCGGCAGCGGCATACCGATGGCGAACGGGCCTACAACCGCAGCGCGGCTCACCCGTACCACCGCCGCCTCTTCTCCCTCCCGACCCTACACATGAACCGGCCGCCCTTCTCCCGTCCCGCCTCGCCGCAGCAGCTCGCCGAGCGCGCGCTGCGCCGCCCTTCCTCGGCCCTTTGGCTCAACCACGTCAGCGTCACGACGAGGCGGTTCGACGAGTCCCTCGCCTTCTACGTCTCCACCCTCGGCCTGTCGCTCCGCACCGTCGAGCTCGACCCGGCCTCGCCGACCCGCCTCTGCGCCGTGCTCGTTGACGCCGAGGACCGCGACGTCCTCGAGATCGTCCAGGCCGACGACGAGGCGGAGGCGCCGGGGACCAACGTGGGGCGTCTCGCCTTCAGCCTCCCGCGCCGCGCCTGGCTCCTCCTCCGCGTTCGGCTCGAGGCGCAGGACTACCCGTACCGCCTCACCAACGAGTGCATCTTCGTCGAGGACGCCGACGGCCTCCTGCTCCGGGTCAGCCCGCTGGGGGAGTGCTGAGGACGGCGACGACCTCCCTCACCAACTCCCCGAGGCGCCGCCGCCGCCCGAGAAGCCCCCACCGCCGCTGAAGCCGCCGCCCCCGCTCCACCCGCCACCGCTGGAGCTCGACGAGCCGCCGGCCGAGAAGGTGACCCAGCCCGCATCCACCGTCGCCTTCTTCCCGCTCTCCTTCGCCGCCCGCACCTGGCGGCGGACCTCCTGCCACTTCGGCGAGACGGCCATGTACAGGTCGGCGAGGAAGAAGAGCAGGAGGTAGACGGCGAGCAGCGCGAAGCCGATGAGGAGCCCGTTCGCGCCGAAGTACAGGGCCGGGAAACCGACCAGGACGACCCCGACGAAGAAGAGGCTGAAGAAGAGCGCCGCGTAGCGCTCGCCTGGGGGGCTGACGAGGCCCCGGCCCACGCCGATGAGCGGCAGGAGGCCGTGGGAGACCACAAAGATGAGCGCGAACCAGAGCGGCGGGGCGTCCTCCCCCCCACCCCCGTCGTCCGGCGGCTCGTAGGTCCCCTCGAGGGGTCCGAGGATGGCGGCAACGCCCGCGGCGACGCCGCCGTCGAAATCGCCGTCGCGGAAATCTGGGACGATGACGTTCCGGATGATCCGGCCGGCCTCGGCGTCAGTCAGCGCCCCCTCCAGCCCCTGCCCCACCTCGATTCGCAGCTCCCGGTCGTCCCTCGCCACGAGCAGCAGCACGCCGTTGTCGGTCTCGGCCCGCCCCAGGCCCCAGGTGTTGAACACCGCGTTCGCGACCCCCTCGACGCTCCCTCCCTCCAGCGACGGGATCGTCAGCACAGCCACCTGGTTCGTCGTGGCCTCCTCGTGCGCGGCGAGGAGGGTGGTCAGCTGCGCTTCGGTCGCGGGCGAGAGGATGTCGGCCCCGTCCATGACGCGGCCCGTCAGTGGCGGGACGGCCGGCTGTGCCGTCGCGGCAGGCCCAGCGGCGAGCAGGAAGAGGACGGCCCACCGCATCCTACTCGTCCCGCACCCGCACGTCGTCGGAGAGCTCGTCGGTGTCGTCGTCGCGGATGCCCACGCCGCTCCGGTGCAACAGCTCGCCGCACATCCCGATGGCGTCGACGAGGCCGTCGGCGAGGTGCCCGCTCCGGACCCCACGCCGGATCCGCTCGACGACCTCGACCCACTCCTCCGGGGCCACGACCTTGTTGATCCCCTCGTCGCCGAGCACCTCGATCCGGTGCTCGAGGAGCGAGACGAAGAGGAGGATGCCCGTGCGGTCGCGGGTGTCGAAGACCCCCTCTTCGAGGAAGGCGGACTCGGCCCGGCGGTGGACGCGCTCGGCCATCCGCGCCGCGCCGGCCAGGCGCCGGCGGATCGGCGGGACGAACCACGCCAGCAGGGCCCCGAGGACGCCGCCCAGCGTCATGACGAACGCCATCGCCCACGCCGTGTAGAGCCAGCCGAGGCCCCAGCCGTCGTAAGCCCACGCCACGCCCAAGGCGACCGTCGCCGCGAGGAGCGCACCGAGGGCGCCTCCGCGCCAAGCCGCGATCTCGTAGCGCCCGCTCTGGGCGACGACGTAGGGCACGATCTCGCCGGCGGTTCGCTGCTCGGCCTCGCCGACGGCGCGACGGATCTGCTCGCGCTCGGCATCGGTGAAGAGGGGGCGCTCCATGGGACGGGCGGACAAAGGGGACCTCCGAAGGTACACACCCCGACCAACGCCGAGCCCGGCGGTGCTACCCGCGGGGGCGCACGACGAGCACGTACCGCTCCGGGTCGAGGACGTCCTGGGCGAGGGCGTGGACCTCGGCGGCGGTGACGCCCCTGAGGCGGCGGGGATACCGGAGCGCCTCGCGGGTGTCCTGGTCGGCCCGGTAGAGCCGGACGAGCCAGGGGAGCCAGCCGCTCCCGCGGTCGAGCGCCGCCTCGTGCGCCGCGCGCCGGCGCGCCCGGGCCTCGGCGAGCGCCCCTGCCGACGGCGGGGCCCGACGAAGCGCCCGCACGGCGCGGAGCAGGTCCATCTCGAAGCGATCCGGGTCTACGGACTCCCCGTCGGCCACGACCCGCACCTCCCCGACGTCGGCGTCGAAGAAGACCTCCGCGGAAACGCGCGCGCGCCCATCCAGGGCGTCTTCGAGGAGCGCAGCGAGCACGTCGAGCCCCGCGAGGGTGTCGAAGCTGGACCGCACGGACCCCCGGAAGGCCGCTGCCGCGGCGGCCTCCCCCGGCGGCAGGCTCTCGCGCTCGATCGCCATCGGCACGCGCGGCGCGGCCACCTCGACCTCGGTGCCGAGGAGGGCCTGCAGCGTCGGGCGGATCCGGGGCAACACGGCCGCCGCCGCCGCCTCGACAGCCTCGGGGGTGCTGTCCCCGACGAGGACGAAGGTGTACTGACGGAGGTCGCCGAACAGGCGCCCGTGCAGCGCCTCGGCCCCCGCATCGGCGTGGGGGCCGCTCGTCAGCGGTCGCTCGGCGAGCGCGGCGTCGAGGCCCGCCTGAACCGAGAGGTCGGCCGCGGCCCCCGCGCGCTCCATCGCATCCCGAACCGCTTCGAAGAGGGGCACGAGGGCGTCCGACGCAGCCGAGCCGAGGAGGAGGGCCTCCCGCTCGCGGAGGGCTGGCTGCACAGACACCGCGCCGTGGCTCGCCCCGCCCGCACGGGCGACGGCGAGCGTGGCACTCGCCAGGCTGTCCGGCACGGCCGAGAAGCCGCCGGGCGCGAAGGCGTAGAGCATGACGCTCCGGGGCGCCCTCCGCGAGGGCCGGAAGACGAGGCGAGCCCCGCTGGAGAGCCGCCACTCCGTCACCTCGGTCTCGGGGAACCGCGACGTGCTCTCGAAGAGGCTCGGAGGCACAGGGCGGTACGCCCGCTGCTTCGGCGCAGGGGGTGGCAGGGGCGGAGCTGGGGGCGCAGGCGTCGGAGCCGCGGACGGCGGCGGCGGGGGCAGCGGGGCGACTGGCGCCGTCGGAGGCGCGGCCGTTCGGCACCCGCTGGTCGCGACGAGCATCGCGGCCAGGAGGCCAAGGGTCTGGAGGAGCCCGGGGGACTGGGCCATGGAGGGATCCGTCAGCGGCGGCATCACGGGGGAGGCCCTCACCCGCCGCCCGGCTGCGCCATCGCGCCTTCGAGGGCGGCGAGCGCCTCAGTGGCTCGCTGGTGCACGGGGTCGTCGGGAGGGGTGAGCGCGAGGACGCGCTCGAAGGACTCGGTCGCGGCGTCGAGGCGCCCGATCTGCATGCGCATCAGGCCCATGTTGAAGTTGGCCTCGACGTGGTCGGGGTTGGTCGTGAGAACGGCCTGGAGTTCCTGCACCGCCCGCATGGGGTTCCGGGGATCGAGGAGGGCGGCGACGGCGAGGTTGACGCGCACGTCGACATCGTCGTCGAGGGCGAGGCTGCGCTCGTACAGATCGACGGCGCGCTGGGCGAGCCCGGCACGCTGAGGGTCTTCAGGCGGGAGGACCGCCGCGGCGCGGTAGAGGACGCCCCCGGCCCGGTCGAGGCTCTGCGCCGTCCCCTCGTCTTCGAGCCGCGCCACCTGCTCGTCGAGCGAGTCGGGGATCGCCGCGGGCGCCGGGGTGAGGCGAGGCGGCTCGGCCGCCGCGCCGTCCGGCTCGGGGGCCGGCGACTGGCTCGCCTGCGTCACGAGGTAGAGCCCGATGACCGCGGCCAACCCGATCCCCACGTAGAGGAGCGCCCGGCGCCCGGGGTCGGAAGGCGGCCGCTCGCCCGCGGCCACGGGGGGCACGTCGAGGCGGCCACCGGGCTCCGGGGCAGAAGCGTCTGCGGAGGGCGCGTCGGTCGGCGCCGCGGCGGTCACGGTCCCCAGGGTCGCTCCGCACTGGTTGCAGAACCGCGACCCCGCCGGGTTGAGGTGAGAGCAGATCGAGCAGGTCAGCGGCCCGGCCGACCGGGGCGTCGGGGAGGCCACAGGCTCAGCGGGCGCGGGCGCGCCGGGGTCCTCGGCCAGAGCCCCGGGATCCGGCGTGGGGCGAGCGTCGACCGGGGTCCCGCAGAGGTCGCACTGGGCGGCCTCCGGCGTCAGCGCGGCACCGCAGGAAGAACAAGACGGGGGAGGAGTCATGGGGGGTGTATGAGGCGGGGAAGCACCAACGTCTCGCCGTCCTCCAAGGTATCCGGCCCGCGGCCGATTCGGGCCCGCCCTCGGCGTCTTCCGGCCATCTCCACGTCCGGGTGCGGGCGTGCTCGGGGCTGGCTACGAGGTCGGGCTTGCCCGCTGCTCCTCGGCCTGCCGCGCCTCGTTGACGGCCCGCTTGAACTCGGCGGCCGGCTTGAACACCGGCACGTACTGGCGCGGCACCTCGACGGGCTCGTCGGTCTGCGGGTTGCGGGCCTTCCGGGCCTTCCGCAGCCGGGGCCGGAACGTCCCGAACCCCCGGAGCTCGACGAGCTCGCCGGCCTCGACGGCCTCCATCACCGTGAGCATGAACCCGTCGACGACCGCCTCGGTCTCGAGCTTGGTCAGGCCTGTGGCGGTGGCGATGCGGTCTACGATCTGCGCTTTCGTCATCGAACGGGGGCGGGGGCGCCGGGGCGGTTGCACATCCTCAGACGGCAGATGAGGTCACCCGCCGTAGCCGTATGATACGAAGGGGGAACCGCCCCGTCACCCCGCGCGGTGCCTCACGGTGGGGGCTGGCCTTCAGAAGGCCATTTTCGTATCTTTTCGCCGTACGGCGGGCGCCTCGCTGGTCGACGGCTGGTTTCCGGGCGCCCGCCCTGGTATGCGCACCATCCCTGGAGGTCAGCACCCACGATGAAAATCCTGTACGTCGCCGGCGAAGTCGCCCCGTTCTCCGAGACCACCGAGGCCGCTCGCCTCATGCGCACCCTGCCCGAGGGCATCGCGGAGGACGAGTCGCACGAGGTCCGCATCATGATGCCCCGCTACGGCGTGGTCTCGGAACGGCGCAACCGGCTCCACGAGGTCATCCGCCTCTCCGGCACCGAGGTCCCGGTGGGGGACGACACCGAGACGCTGAAGGTGAAGGTGGCCTCGATCCCCGGCATCCGGCTTCAGGTCTACTTCATGGATTCGACGCAGTACTTCAAGCGGAAGGGGCTCCACAAGCTCCGCAAAGAGGGGACGGTGTTCGAGGACAACCCCGCGCGCGCGCTCTTCTTCGCGCGCGCTGCCCTCCTCACGGCCAAGAAGCTCGGCTGGGGGCCCGACGTCATCCACGCGAGCGGGTGGATCGCCGCCTTCGTCCCCTACCTCCTCCGCCACGAGTTCGCCGACGACGCGCTCTTCGCGGACACGAAGTGCGTCTTCACCCCGGACGCCACCGACGTCGAGATCACGCTCTCGGAGGCGGAGGCCGCCGCGTTCGCGCTCCCCAGCGACTTCGCCGGCCGGACGCTCCAGCGGATCGGCCTCGACACCGCCGATGCCGCCGCCTACGCCGACGCCGGCGAGGCCAACGGCGGCACCGATCTCTCCGGAGAGAAGGAGGAGGTCGTCGAGCGGGCGCTCTCGCTCTACCGCGCGCTCGCCGGGCAGCAGGAGATGGCCGCCTGAGCGGCGCTCTCGGCCCACGCACGCCCCCCGAGGGATGGGGGGCAGCGCCCGCGGCCCCGCGGTCGATTTTGCAGGATCTGCGGCTGGACCCCGCCCCGCCGGGCGGGGTCCGCTGCGTATCGTGGGGGGCTCCGCCGCTCCGCGCCCGGCCCGTCTCCTCAAGGAGACCCTCGAGTGAGGACGCCAGGCAAGAAACGGATCCGGTCTCCCGTTGAAGCGGCGCCCACCACGCGCTCCCCTATGCCCCGAATGCTCGCCTCTGGCGCACGCCTCCTCTCTGGACTCCTGCTCCTCGGTCTCCTCGCCGGCTGCCAGGATCCCTCCGGCGTCGGCCTCAACATCATCGGGGAGGAGGGCAACGACCCCAACACCCTCGTGGCGCCGGCCGACACCCTATACCTCGACGAGGAGGCCGAGGTCACCGGCGGCTTCGCCGACGGCGTGACGCCGGTGCAGGAGCGCGTCCTCGTCGGCGCCGTGATGGATCTTTCCTTCGGCGACGTGACCGCGGAGGCTTACGTCGACGTCCGCCCGCCGAACGTCCTCCCCGACGGCTTCTCCGAGCGCACGATCACCTCGGCCACCCTCCGCCTCTTCCGCGACTACGCCTACGGCGACACCACGGCGACGCTCGCCCTCTCCCTCTTCGACGTCGAGGAAGCGTGGAGCCCGGTCGGCGCCGAGGCCGATACCTCTTTCAACGTCGGCGCCCGCATCGCAGACTACGAGGTGGAGGCCGGGGACTCCCTCTTCACCCTCGCCCTCCCGAGCGCCTGGGTCTCGTCCAACGACGCGGTCCTCCGCGGGGACTCCGTGCTCACGGAGTTCGACGGGTTCCACCTCCGGCTCACGGACGGCGCCCTGGGCGGCGCCGTCGTCGGCTTCGACGCCCCGCGCAGCCGGCTGCGGCTGACGACGGCCGAGGACACCGTCGACTACCCCCTCCGTGAGGTCTTCACCCGGATCGAGCGCGGAGACGGCCTGCCGCCCGCGGAGGATGTCGTCGTGCTGCGCGACGGCGGGAGCGAAGCGCTCGTGGTCACGATCCCCTTCGAGGACCTCGACGAGGCTGCCGTGGCGCGGGCCGTGTTCCGGCTCTCGGCTGACCCCGACCTCGTGGAGGGCGACGGCATCGCGCGGGCGCTCCCCGAGCAGCTCGTCCTCGTCGGCGTCACGGCGGAGGGGAGCCGGCTCCTCCTCGCGAGCGCCCAGCGCGGCGAGGACTCCGGCCTCTACGACTTCTCCTCCGGGACGCTCACGAACGTCGTCCAGGACGCCCTCGTGGGCGACCCGCTCTTCGAGCGCTACCTCGTGCTGCCCCTCCAGAGCCCCGCGGCGCTCGACGTCCTGCCCGTCGTGGCCGGACCGCCGCCCGGCGACGGCGATCCCGACCCCCGGCCCCGCCTCGTCCTGACCGTCGTCCCTCCCGCCGACTGAGGCGGGCAACGTTTCGCCTGCCGCACGGTCTACCCCCCACCCCCGATGCGCCCGCTCCCCTCTCCGCTCCGCGCGCCCACGGCCGCGCTCCTGGCCCTGATCCTCGCGCTGCTGGCCCCCGGCGCGGCGCAGGCGCAGGGCCTCAACGACTACGGCTCGGTCTACTCCCGCTTCGGCGTCGGGGAGCCGGCCTCGTTCTCGTCCTCGATGACGGAGGCGATGGGCGGGGCGGGCGTGGCGCTCCGCTCCAGCTTCTACAACGGCCTCGCCAACCCGGCGCTCTGGGCCGACCTCGCCTACACAGACGTCTCGGCCTCCGCCTTCGTCCGTGGCGTCCAGAGCACGAACGCCGCCGAGGCCACCAGCCAGGCGGCCGGCGGCGGCCTCGGCGCGCTCGCGCTCGGCCTCCCCCTCATCGGCGGGAAGCTCGGGCTCACCGTCGCCCTCCAGCCGGCCTCGCAGGTGAACTACCGGGCCATCCAGGACGGCACGTTCGTCGCCGACGACGGCGTGGAGGTCGGCTTCACCACCAACCTCGAGGGCAGCGGCGGGCTCTACCGGCTCACCGGGGGCCTCGGCGGCCGCGTCACCTCGGGCGTCCGCGTCGGCGCGAGCGTCGACTTCACCTTCGGCACCATCGAGTACCTCCAGCGGACCGAGTTCGACAACGTCGCCTACGACGAGACGCGGACGGCCCGCTCGACCCAGCTCGATGGGCTCTCGGGTACCGTCGGCGCCGTCGTCACGAGGGGCGGGCTCCTCCGGGAGGGCGACGGCCTCCACGTCGGCGCCGCGCTGACCCTGCCGGCCCGCCTCTCCGGCGAGCGCGTGCTCACGATCGGGTCGAGCCTCGACCGCGACACCCTCGCCGTCGAGAGCGACGGGCGCGTCACGCTCCCGCTCTCGGCCCGCCTCGGCCTCGCCTACACCGGCGCCGAGCACTGGACGTGGGCGGCCGACGTGCTCTACGAGCCCTGGAGCGAGTTCGAGAGCGACTTTGCCTTCGGAGGCTTCGACCCGGCCGCGGGCCGCGACGAGCTCCGCGACCGCCTCCGCGCCGGCGCCGGCGTGCAGGTGGTCCCCGCCGGCACCGAGCGCACGGCCGGTTACTTCGCCCGCACGGCCTACCGCTTCGGCGGCTACGCCGAGCGCGCCCACTTCGCCCCCGGCGGCACCGACATCATGACCTACGCCCTCACAGCCGGCCTCAGCCTCCCCACCGCCTTCTCGACGGCCCGCCTCGACCTCGGCCTCGAAGCGGGGAGCCGCGGGACCACCGACGGCGTTCTGGTCCGTGATTTGTTTATCAGGGGGACGGCCACGCTCAACTTCGGGGAGCGGTGGTTCGTCCGCCGCCGCCTCGGCTGACCCGCTGGCGCCCCGGTCTCTCCCAGACGCCCTAACCCCACCGAAATCATGTTTCTGACGCCCGACCCGACGCCGACCCGCCCGCTGCTGCTCGTCGGCGCGCTGCTGCTGGCCCTCGCGCCCGCCGCCGGCGCGCAGGTCTGTGAGGGGACACAGGTGTACCTCACAGACAGCGCTCGGACGAACTACAGCCTCGGCTACGAGCACTACAAGAACGAGGCGTGGTGCGACGCCCTCCCCTACCTCCGCTGGATCATCCAGACCGAGCCGCTCTTCACGAGCACGACGCCCGACGACCGCAACTTCCGGCGCCTCATGGACACGTACGAGGGCATCGCCGAGACCCTCGAGGGCGACCTCCGGCGCACCTACCTCGACTCCGTCCTCGTCGTCCGCGAGCAGATGCAGGAGACCCTCGCCGCGAACAACATCGCCTACGACGAGCGCGCGCAGCTCCTGGCCGAGGGGCTCTTCTACACCGAGCACTTCGAGGAGTACCCGGAGCAGCAGGACCGCGTCTTCGACCTCTATCTCGAGGCGCATCAGATGGCGCCGGACTCCACCGACGACTACTACCTCAATGAGATCGGCCGGATGGTCTCCGCCCGCGCCGCCGCCGAGACGATGGACCCCCGCGAGGCGCGCGACTTCATCAACGAGGAGGTCCTCCCCTACGCGGACGACCCCTCCTACCTCGAAGGCATCGCGGCCACGTTCCAGGTGGACCCCATCGACCAGTGGGAGTCGGCCTACGAGGAGTACCAGGCCGGGGACCGGAGCGAGGAGGTGGTCAACACCGTGTTCGCCGGGCTGACGCAGATCGACAGCCTCATCACCGAGCGCTACCCGGCGCTCGACCAGCAGGCGCTGAAGCGGGAGGTGATCCCGGTCCTCATCGAGTTCAACCCGACGCCCGACCTCCTCATCTACCGCGGCACCCTCTCCGTCCAGGCGGGCCGCACCGAGGACGGCCTCAACGACTTCCAGCGCGCCCTCGAGATGGCGGAGTCCAACACCGACCGGCTGGACATCTACTACCGCATCGCCAACACGCTCTACTCGGAAGGGCAGCGGGGGCAGGCGTATGACTGGGCGGGGCGGGCCCTCCAGATCGACTCGGGCTACGGGCCCGCGCTCTACATCCGCGCCCTCGTCGTGGCGGGGACGCTCCGCGGCGGCTCCCTCCAGGCCGCCGCCGGGGCCTGGTGCGTGGCCGACATGTTCAGCCGCGCCGCCTCGGCTGGCGGCCCCACGGCCAGCCGCGCCCGCCAGCTCGCCGGCCGCTACGCCGCGTCCGGCCCCTCCCGCGACGACTACTTCTTCGAGGGCTGGCGCCCGGGCATGCGCGTCACCGGCAGCACCGGATACGGCTCCTGCACCACGACCGTCCGCTGACCCCCTCGGGGTCGAGCACCAGCGGGCCGCCTTCCTCGGAGGGCGGCCCGCTCTCGTCTCCGCTGACTGCGGTGGGGACCGGGATCGCGATGCGGCCTGTCGTCCGCTCCCCTTTCTCCGGCTCTCCCTTTCGCGGTTCCTCGCCGGGTGCGATCTTCCCGTCCCTTGCCATCCACCGTGCCCCTCCATGTCGCTCATCCTGACCATCACCGCTCGCCAGATCCTGGACAGCCGCGGCAACCCCACCGTCGAGGTGGACGTGGTGACGGACGAGGGCGTGGTGGGCCGCGCGGCCGTGCCCAGCGGCGCCTCCACCGGGGAGCACGAGGCCGTCGAGCTCCGGGACGGCGGCGACGACGCGTTCCTCGGCAAGGGCGTGCGCCGCGCCGTCGAGAACGTCATGACCGAGATCGCCCCGGAGGTGGAGGGGATGAGCGTCTTCGAGCAGGCGCGGCTCGACCGCCTCATGATCGAGCTCGACGGAACCGACAACAAGGGCCGCCTCGGGGCCAACGCCCTCCTCGGCGTCTCCCTGGCCGCCGCCAAGGCGGCCGCGGCCACGGCCGGCCTCCCGCTCTACGCCTACCTCGGCGGCCCCAACGCCCGCCGCCTCCCCGTCCCCATGATGAACATCCTCAACGGGGGGCAGCACGCCGACAACAGCGTGGACCTCCAGGAGTTCATGGTGATGCCTGTCGGGGCCGGGACGTTCTCGGAGGCGCTGCAGATGGGCGTCGAGACCTTCCACAGCCTCAAGGCCGTGCTCAAGAGCCGCGGCTACTCGACGGCGGTGGGCGACGAGGGCGGGTTCGCGCCGAACCTCAAGAGCAACGAGGAGGCCGTCGAGGTCATCCTCGACGCCATCGAGCGGGCCGGCTACACGGCCGGCGAGGACCTCTGCCTCGCCCTCGACCCCGCCACGAGCGAGATGTACCGCGACGGCCGCTACGTCTTCTACAAGTCCGACCCCGACCGCCAGCTCACGAGCGAGGAGATGGTCGACTTCTGGACCGGCTGGGTCGAGGAGTACCCCATCGTCTCCATCGAGGACGCCCTCGACGAGGACGACTGGGGCGGGTGGGCGCTCTTGACCGAGCGCGTCGGCGACCGCGTGCAGCTCGTCGGCGACGACCTGTTCGTGACGAACACGGTGCGCCTCCAGCGCGGGATCGACGAGGACGTCGCCAACGCCATCCTCATCAAGCCCAACCAGATCGGCACCCTCACCGAGACGCTGGAGGCGGTGCAGCTCGCCCACCACTTCGCCTACGCCAGCGTGCTCTCCCACCGCTCCGGCGAGACGGAGGACACCACGATTGCCGACCTCGCCGTGGCGACGGGAGCGGGCCAGATCAAGACCGGCTCGGCCTCGCGCAGCGACCGCACGGCGAAGTACAACCAGCTCCTCCGCATCGAGGAGGAGCTCGGCCGGCGAGCCCGATTTCCCGGGCGAGCCGCATTCGGCAAGCGCTGAGAGCCGTTTTGTCGTTTCTTCGCTTTCGCTGTCCATTCG
>JAWWCA010000076.1:0-14910 GCA_033720695.1 Rubricoccaceae bacterium | reverse complement strand
ACGCGGTCGCCGACGCCGACCTCGACCGTCCGCGTCACGGCCGCGCCCGGCGGGAGCGTGCCCGAGGCGAGGTGGAGCGTGAGGGGCTCGGGGCCGTCGGCCTCGATCCAGAGGTCGAGCGGCTGGGGCTCGTCGGCGGTGTTCTCGGCGGTGAAGGTGTAGGCGAGCGTGCCGCCCTCGGGGGGGAACGTGGTCTGGTTCACGTCGCCCGAGAGGAGGGCGTCGGAGACGGCGCCTGCGAGAATCGGTGTATCTGGCGTCGCTTCGTAGGCAAAATCGAAGACGGTGGCGACGTTTGTACTGAAGCCGGCGTGGAGCCGAAGCCACCCGTAGTGGAGTTCACCGTCAGCGGCGACGAATCGGAAGCCAGCGTACCCCTTCCGACCCGAGAACGCTGTGCAGTACGGACCGAATTTATAGGCACTTGTAACCGCAAAGGCATAAGTGTAGAAACCCTGCCCTGGACCAGCAGGACCAACCTCGTGCCCGGCACTGAGACGGCTCACGCAGTCCCGAAATGAAGATTGGTAGCCATATACGCCGTTCATGAGGTCGCCGCCACTCGGTACGTGGAGCGCGATGCGACGGTCGAAGTAGTACCGCGATACGGACGGCTCGGCTGCGCGCCCCAGAATAGGGTCGCCGCACAAGTCGTAGTTGGTCTCAGCACACCCCCGGAGTTGGAGATCCGTTGATCCGTCGTCGTCGAAGTCCAGGGGGAAGACGTCTATGACGGGGGGGTTGGTGACGAGCACTACGCCGTTTGGGTCAAGGTCGTGGTAGACGACCTGTGCGTCGGCGGGGGGCGCGCAGGCGAGCGCAACGCCGGCGGTAGCAGAGTAGGCCGCGAGGCGCTTGGCGAGGGCGGGGGGCAGCTTCTCTTTCATGACGCAGGACAGAGATCTGGAGCACGACCTGCAGAGTAGGGAGCCCAAATGAGAATCGCAACCCCTGCGCTCACCCCGCCACGCGGATCTCGACGGGCACGCCGAAGACGCTCTCGAACAGCTCCGCGCCCTGCCGCGCGGCCCACACGTCGAGCGCGGGGTCGGCGTGGGTGTAGAGCGTGAGGGCGAAGACCCGCTCCCCGCCCTCGCCTTCGAGCTTCGGGACGAGGCGGGCGACGTTGCGGTAGTGGCTCCGGTCGAGGCCGTTGGCGAGGCGGAGGCAGGCCGCGAGCTCCAGCACGAGCTGCTTCTGCTCGGCGTCGAGGCGCTGGAAGGCGCCGTGCGTCGCCTTGGGCGCGCCGGCCCGGTGGTAGCGCGCCACGTTCGCCACGACGGCCTTCTCCTCGGGCGTGAACCCCTGGAGGTCGGCCTCCTGGATGATGTAGAGCGCGTGCTTGTGGTGGTTGCGCCGGGAGATGGCGTAGCCGATGTCGTGGAGGACGGCGGCGTACTCGAGCAGCTCGCGGGCGTCGGCGTCGCGGCCGTGGAGGGGCTCGGCGGCGTCGTAGAGCTGGAGGGCGAGGGCCTTGACGTGCTCGGCGTGGGCCTGGTCGTAGCGCAGCCGCATGGCCAGCTCGTAGACCGACTGCCGCCGCCGGCTCCGGTACGGGGCGAGCCGCCGGATCCACTTCAACTCCCGCGCGACGTAGTCGATCACGATCCCCTCGCGGAGGGCGTCGGGCGAGACGACGAACCGCTCCAGCCGGAGGTCCTTGAGGAGGACGTCGAGGAGGACGGCCCCGGCCACGATCTGGTCGGCCCGGCGGTCGGTGACGCCGGGCGTCGCGTTGCGCTCATCGAGCGTCGACTGCATGAGCCGCTTCGTGACCTCGCGCACCTGCACGGCGTCGAACGGCTGCTCGTGGAGCGGCGCCTGGGCGTCGCCGTAGGCGGCCGCCGTCACGCCCGCGATCGCGTTCAGCGTGCCAGACGAGCCGACGAGGCGGCGGACGCGGTGGGCGCGGGCCGCCTCGAACACGTCGCCGAGGAGGGCGCGGACGTGGTCGCGGAGGGCCCGGAACTCCTTCCGGCTCACGGGGTCGGTCGTGACGAACTGCTCGGTGAGCCGCTGGGCGCCGAGGGGGAGCGAGCAGAGGAAGTGGGCGCCCGCGGCGTCGGCCACGATGAACTCGGTCGAGCCGCCGCCGACGTCGGCGAGGATCGACGGCTCGGAGAGGTCCACGGCGTGGCTCACGGCGAGGTAGATCAGCCGCGCCTCGGTCTCGCCCGTGATGGGGCGGATGACGATGCCGAGCTCGCGCCGGACGCGGTCGATGTAGGCGCCGCCGTTCGTGGCCTCGCGGATGGCGCTCGTGGCGCAGGCGATGTAGGCGGAGGCGCCCCACTCCTCCCCCACCGACCGGATCGTGCGGAGGGCCTCCATCCCCCGCTCCATCGCCGCCTCGGTCAGCCGCTGCTCGGCGAACTCCCCCTCGCCCAGCTTCACCATCTCCTTCTGCCGCGTGAGCACCTCGAAGGCGCCGTCGGGGAAGGCGTCCACGATGATGGCGTGGAACGAGTTCGTCCCGCAGTCGATCACGCACAGCCGCACGGCGTCGCCCTCGACGGGCGTGACGACGGGCGCCACGTCGGTCGGCCGGGAGACGACGAAGGTGGGGGGGATCTCGCCGAGGTCGCCGTCGGCCCCGACGGGGCTCGGGACGGCGGGGGGACTGGGGAGGGAGACGTCGGACATGGACGCGGGAGGGGGAGCGCAAGGGTAGTGACCGCACCGACGGCCCCGCAAGCGCCCCGCCGATTGTTAACACGGGGTCGGGACGGGGAGGCGCGGGGGGGCCGGTCTCACGCCTCCGCGAGGGCCAAGACTTCGTCGAGAGCGGCCAGGAGCGCCGCCGTGTCCCGGTAGACGGCGCGGGCCCCGGCGTCTCGGAAGGCCTCCTCGCTCCACACCCCCGTCGTGACGCCGACGAACGGGACGCCCGCCCGCGCCGCGGCCTCGGCGTCGTGCACGGTGTCGCCGACGAAGACGGCCTCTTCGGGCGCGAGGTCGAGCCGGCCGAGGGCGGCCTGGAGCACGTCGGGCTCGGGCTTGCTCTCCTCCACCTGCGAGGCGTTCGTGACGACGTGGACGTGCTCGCGGAGGTCCACGCCCGTGCGGTCCGCGGTGAGCGCGAGGTCGTCGTCGCTGGCCGAGGTGGCGATGGCGAGGCGGAGGCCGCGCCGCCGGGCCTCGACGAGGAGGTCTTCGACGCCCGGGAAGAGCCGGAAGCGGCGGCGCCGCGCGAGGGCCTCGAAGGCCTCGCTCGACGCGTCGCGGAGGCGGTCGCCGTCGCGCGCCTCGGCCGCCTCGTCCAGGACGTGGGCCACGAGCTGGTCCCCGCCCATCCCGATGGCCCGGGCGACGGCCGACCGGTCGGGCGCGTAGCCGTGCCGGCGGAAGGCCTCGACCCAGGCGTCGGTGTGGGCGTCGTTGGTGTCGACGAGGGTGCCGTCGAGGTCGAAGAGGAGGGCGCGGATGGACATGGTTCGGCGGAGAAGGGCAACGGCGAACGCCGCGTCACGTCCCGTGGGTCCGGTGCCGGCCGGTGCAGCCTGGTGGTAGTTTCTCGTCCCCCTACCCCCTCCCCGATGCGACTGCCCGCCTCCGCCCTCGCCCTGCTCGCCCTCGCCGCCGGCCTCGCCGCCGCGCCGGTCGCGGCGCAGGACCTCCCGTTCCCGCACGTCCGCGCCTTCCTCGACAGCCTCGACACCCTCGGCGCCATCGCTGACGAGGCCGAGCGGGAGGCCGCCTTCGACGCGCTCTGGGACGACCTCCGCGCGGCCGAGCAGATCCCCTTCGCCCTCGGCGACTCGGCCGTGGTTCTCTACCGCGGATCGTACTCGTCTCCCGCCGCCGTCGCGGGCGACCACAACGGCTGGAACCCGGGCGCGGGCTCGATGAGCCGGGTGGGGCTCAGCCGCGTCTGGCACCGTGTCTACGCCTTCCCGCCGGCCGCCCGGATCGACTACAAGCTCGTCGTGGGCGGCAGCTGGATCCTCGACCCCGAGAACCCCCACCAGCAGTGGAGCGGGTTCGGGCCCAACTCCGAGTTGCGGATGCCGGCGTGGGTCTTCCCCGAGGAGACCGTCCGTGACCCCGACGCGCCCCGCGGCGCGTTCACGAGCAACCAGGTGATCGAGAGCACGCGGCTCGGGTACCCGGTGCACTACCGCGTCTACACCCCCGCCGGCTACGACGACCTCTCGGACCTCCCTGTCCTCTACGTCACCGACGGCCACGAGTACAGCGACGACCGCCTCGGCGCCGCCCTCATCGTCCTCGACAACCTCATTCACGACGGCCGCGCCGCGCCGGCCCTCGCCGTGTTCGTGGACCCGCGCGAGGTGGGCAACCCGTCCAACAACCGCCGCGCCGAGCAGTACGTCCAGAACCCCGACTTCGCCGCCTTCCTCGCCGAGGAGCTCGTGCCGGCGATCGACGCGGCCTACCGGACGCGCACCGACCGCGACGGCCGCGTCATCCTGGGCACCTCGCTCGGCGGCGTGTTCTCCACCTACCTCGGGCTCCAACACCCCGACGTCTTCGGCCGGCTCGCCATCCAGTCGCCGGCGTTCTGGGTGAGCGAGGACCCCGATTGGTGGACCGGCCCGTCGCTCTTCGAGCTCGTGGATGCGGCGCCCGAGGGCCTGTTCACGATCTACATGTCGACGGGGACGATCAACGACGGCGAGGGCAACGCCCGGCGGATGCGCGACCTCTTCGAGGCCCACGACCACGACCTCACCTACCACGAGGTGCCCGAGGGCCACTCGTGGGGCAACTGGCGCGCGCTCATCGACGAGGTGCTCATGGCGCTGCTCCCCGGCACCGCCGTCTCGACCGAGCCCGTGCCGGAGAGCGACACCGGCCTCCGCCTCGACAGCTTCCCCAACCCGGCCGTGGGCGGGACCACGCTGCGGTTCAGGCTCCCCGCCCCCTCCGCCGTCTCCCTGTCCTGCTACGACGCGCGGGGGCGGCGCACGGCGGCGCTCGCCGACGGGGTCCCGCTTCCGGCGGGCCAGCACCAGCGAGCCCTCCCGGCCGAGGCCCTCGCCGCCGGACGCTACCACTGCCGCCTCGACACCGCCACGGGCTCCGTCACGCACACGGTCACGCTGACCGCGCGCTGATGCGCCTGCCTCCCCCCGAGACGCTCCCCCCGGCCGTCCCGAGCCGCGGCACCGCCTTCACCCGCCTCCTCGGCCGCCTGGTCCTCGGCCTCCTCGGCTGGCGGCTCGAAGGGACCTACCCGGACCGGTCGAAGTTCGTCCTCGTCGGCGCCCCGCACACCTCGAACTGGGACGCCGTGGTGGGGCTGTCGGCGGCGGCGGCCTACGGGCTGGAGGTCCACTTCTTCGCCAAGCGCGAGGCGTTCCGGGGGCCGGTGGGGTGGCTCCTCCGCGCCTTCGGCGGCATCCCCGTAGACCGCAGCCGCCCCGGCGGGCTCGTGGGCGAAGCCATCGAGGAGTTCCACCGGCGCGACGCCTTCCTCCTCGGCATGACCCCGGAGGGCACGCGCGGCCGCTCCGACCGCTGGAAGACGGGCTTCTACCGCATCGCCCGCGCCGTGGACGTCCCCATCGTCCTCATCCCCCTCGACTACCGGCGGAAGGTGATCGGGCCCGGCCCCACGCTCCACCTCACCGACGACCTCGCCGCCGACCTCCGCCGCATCGTCGCCTACTTCGACGGCGTGGAGGGGAAGAACCCCGAGCTCTATGCCCGGCCGGCGCCGGACCAGCTCATGGGCGGAGACGGCGACGGGGAGGCCGGCTAGAGGCCCTCGGACGAGACCCCGCGGGTTTCTCAGAATGGTCCGCGAGCCTTGAGCTGCACGTAGCGGTTGATGGCGTCCACCGTCAGCGCCTCCGGCGTCGTGAGCAGCGCGCCGATGCCGTGACGCTCCAGCTCCCGTGCGATCTCGCGCTTCTCCACCTCCAGGCCCTCCGCGAACGCCTTGACGTAGACGTCCTCCTCGCGCCGGGCCGGGCGGTCGAGGAGCGCTCGTAGGCCTGTGTTCTCGAAGAACACCACGACGAGCCGGTGGCGCCGGGCGATCCGACGCAGGTAGGGGAGCTGGCGCCGCATCCCGCTCCGGGTCTCGAAGTTGGTGAAGAGCAGGACGAGGCCGCGCTGCCGCACCGCGTGCTCCATCGTGGCGAGGAGCGCCTCGAAGCTGGGATCGAGAAACGTGGTGTCGAGGCGGTAGAGCGCTTCGAGGAGGCGGCCGAGCTGGCCGCGCCGCCGGCTCGCGGGCAGCGTGGCGCGGACCCCCTCGTTGAACGCGACGAGCCCCGCCTTGTCGCCTTTCTGGAGCGCGATGTTGAGGAGGACGAGGGACGCGTTGACGGCGTGGTCGAGGAGGGTGAGACCGCCGAACGGAGCGCGCATCGTCCGCCCCATGTCGAGGACGGCGTAGACTGGCTGCGCGCGCTCCTCCTCGTACTGGTTGACCATGAGGTGAAGGCCGCCCGGCCCGCCGCTCCGCCGCGCCGTCGCCTTCCAGTTGACCGTCCGCCGGTCGTCGCCCGGCACGTAGGCGCGGATCTGGTCGAACTCCATCGTCTGCCCCACCCGCCGCACCTTCTTGACGCCGACCTCTTCGAGACGATTGGAGGTCGCCAGGAACGCGAACCGATGCATCTGAAGGATGGAGGGGTACACGGCCGCCTCGGCCGCCTCGGCCGCCCAGAAGCGCCGGAGCAGCAGGCCGAGCGGCGACGCCGCGTAGAGGTTGAGCGCGCCGAACCGGTACGCCCCCCGCTCCGTCGGGCGCAGGGTGTACCGGAGCCGCTTCGCCTCGCCGGGCCCCAGGCGCTCGACGGACCCGCCATCGCGGACCTGGAACTGCACCGGCACCTCGTCGAGGACCCGGACCCGGACCGGGAAGCGGTACCGGCTCTGCACGGTGAGGCGGATGACGTTGAGGTCACCGTTCGAGAGCTGCGGCGGCACGTCCCGCTCGCCATCGAGGCCGCCGCGCCCCCACCGCAGCACAGCGTCGGCCAACGCCGCCGCGACGAAGACGCCGACGCCGACCTGCGCCGTCTGGAAGACGACCGGCAGCCAGTACCCCACCACGCAGAGCCCCGCCAGGCCCGCGATCCCCCCGAAGAACCGCTTCGAGAGGTAGAGGGATCGGAAGAAGCGCATCACGAAGCGGCGAGCAACTCTCGAAGGCCCGGATGAGGGGCGGAGCTCGGTGCCCTCACCGGGGCACCTCTACCTCTTCGACGATCCGCTTCAGGACCGTGCCCGGGCGTGCCCCCTCGACCTCCTTCTCGGGCGTGAGGATGACGCGGTGGCGGAGGGCGGGCGCCAGGACGGCCTTCACGTCGTCGGGCGTCACGAAGTCCCGGCCGCCCATAGCGGCCACGGCCTTGGCGCCGGTAAGCACGGCGAGGCTGGCCCGCGGGCTCGCGCCGAGGGTGAGCGCCGGGTGCGCCCGCGTGGAGGCGACGAGCTGGGCGATGTAGCGGAGCACGCGCCCTTCGACGCGGATCGCACGGACGGCCGACTGCGCCTCTCGCAGCCGCGCGGCGTCCAAGACAGGCTGGACGCGCTCCAGGTCGAGGAACCCGCCGTGCGACTGCCACCGCTCCAGGATCTGCGCCTCCTCGTCCAGGCTCGGGTACCCGACGTGCACCTTGAAGAGGAACCGGTCGAGCTGGGCCTCGGGGAGTCGGTAGGTCCCCTCGTGCTCGATGGGGTTCTGGGTGGCGAGGACGACGAAGGGGTTCGGCAGGGGGTACGTCGTCCCATCCATCGTCACCTGCCGTTCCTCCATCACCTCGAAGAGCGCCGCCTGCGTCTTGGCCGGCGCCCGGTTGATCTCGTCGATGAGGACGACGGCGGCGAAGATGGGGCCGCGGTGGAACTCGAACGTCCCGCTCTGGGGGCTGAAGACGCTCGTGCCCAGCACGTCGGCCGGCATGAGGTCCGGCGTGAACTGAATGCGGGCGTAGTCGAGGCCGGTGGCCCGCGCCAGCAGCTTGGCCGTGAGGGTCTTGGCCACGCCCGGGACCCCCTCGATGAGGACGTGCCCCCCGGCCAGCAGGGCCGCGATCAGCTCGTCCACCAGGGCGTGCTGCCCCACGATGAGCTTGCCCACCTCCCGGCGGAGCCCATCGACGGCGGCGGCGAGGGAGGAGAGGTCGGTGCGCGGCTGGAAGAGAGAGGGGTCGGAGCCGATGGGGATCGTGTCGGGGCGGTCGTGGGGCATCGGGTCGGGGGACGGCAGGACGGCCGGAGACTACGAAATCGGCCGGCTCGAATCACCCCGCCGCAGGATGAGGGCCGGGGGCTCAGCTCCGTCGGGCCTGGGGCAGCGTCACCCGCACGGTCGTGCCGTTCCCCGGTGCCGACTCGACGTCCACGGTCCCGCCGAACAGGCGGACGCGCTCCCGCACCCCGGTGAGCCCGATCCCCCCCTCTCGCGAGCGGGCGTCGAACCCCCGCCCGTCGTCGGCGACGGCGATCTCGATGGCCGCTGGGCAGGCGCGGCCGGTGAGCTGCGCCTCCTGCACGCCGGCGTGCTTGGCCACGTTGAAGAGGAGCTCCTTCACCACGCGCCCGACCAGGAGCTGGAGCGGCCGGCCGGGGAGCGGCACGTCGTCGGTCTCGACCGACACGTCGAGGCGGTAGACGGCGTGGCCGTAGCGGGCGAGGGCGCGGAGGGCGTCGCGGAGGCTGGCCCCCTCGGGCACGGTCGGGGCGAGGTCGTGGGAGAGGGAGCGTGCGATGCCCGCGGCGCGGTTGAGGAGCCCCGAGACGTGCGCGAGCTCCTCGGTTGCGAGCGGGCCGTTCCCGATCTGGAGCCGGGCCCCGTAGAGGATCTGCTGGAGCTCGTCGTGGAGGTCGCGGGCGAGCCGCGCCCGCTCGTCCTCCACGGCGACGGTGAGGGCCTGGGCGAGACGCTCGACCTCGGCCGTGCGCTCGGCCACCCGGGCCTCGAGCGTGGTGTTGAGCCGCTGCATCTGGTCGGCCGCCGCCTCCGCGCGCCGGAGCGCCTCGCGCAGCGCGATCTCCGACGCGGCCAGCGTCGCGATGAGGTCGAGCGCCTGGATGTCGTCGGGGGACCACTGCCGCGGGGTGCCGTCGATGGCGCAGACGGCGCCGAGCACGTTGCCTTCGGCGTCGCGGAGCGGCACCCCCAGGTACGACACCACGCCGAGGTCCTCGATGGCGAGGTTGTCCCGGAGCCGCTCGTCGCGCCGGGCGTCCTCGACCTGGAGGAGCTTGCCGTCGCCCACGACGTACTGGCAGAACGAGTGCGAGAGCGGGGTGCCGCGCTCGGAGGCCCACGGCTCCGCCAACCCCTGCTGGCTCACGAAGTGCTGGCGTGCCGCGTCCACGACGGTGATGAGGGCGACAGGCACGCCGAGCAACCGGCACAGCAGCCGGGTGAGCCGGTCGAACTCCTCTTCAGCCGGCGCTTCGAGCAGCCGCGACGCCACGAGGGCGCGCAGCCGCTCGGGGCTCGCGACGGCCGGCGGAGGCGTGTGGTTGGACTGGACCGATTCAGACACGGCGGCCACGTCCCGCATGTGCGTGGTCGATGGGCCGAATAATACGCGGATCCCGACCCCTACACAACCCAGCGATCCCAGGGCCCTCTTCTCCTCCGCGTGCCCGGCCCTCCTGTCGGCCGCTACGCGTCGCTGCGCCCGCTCTCGATGAGCTCCCGGGCGCTCTGGAGAGCCGCTTCGCTGGGGGCGTCCCCGGCCAGGAGGAGCGCGATCTCCTCGGCGCGCTCGGGCTCGTCCAGCGTGCGGATCCGCGTCTTCGTCCGCCCCTCCTCGACCACCTTCTCGACGGCGAAGTGGACGTCGCCGAGGGAGGCGATCTGCGGGAGGTGCGTGATGGCGATGATCTGGTGGTACTGCGCCAGCCGGTGCATGCTCTCGCCCACGCGCCTCGCGATGGGCCCCGAGACGCCCGTGTCGATCTCGTCGAAGACGAGGATGGGGAGGCGCTCGCTCTTGGCCAGGATGGTCTTGAGCGCGAGCATGATGCGGCCGATCTCGCCGCCGGAGGCCACCTTGGCGAGCGGCTTCGGGTCCTCCCCGAGGTTGGCCGAGATGTGGAACTCGACGAGGTCGGCCCCGGCCGGGTAGGCGGCCACGCGGCGCGTCCGGTTCCCTTCCGGGAACGCGATCCACCCGCCCTCGTCGTCCTGGAGCCCGAAGCGGACGACGAACTGCGCGTGGGGCATGCCCAGCGTGGCGAGCTCGACCGCGATCATCTCCTCGATCCGCTGGGCCACCTCGTGGCGCTTCTGGCTGAGGCGGTAGGCCGCCCGGCTGAGCCGCTCCTGGGCCTCGGCCACCCGCCCGTTGAGGGCGGCGATCGCGCCCTCGAAGTTGGCCGCGAGCTCGTACGTCTGGCCGATCTCCTCGCGGAAGGCGAGGACGGCCTCGACGGTGCCGCCGTACTTCCGGGCGAGGAAGTCGAGCTCGCCCAGCCGCTCGCGGATTTCGTCGAGCCGCTCGGGGTTGAACTCGATGCGCGCGTTGTAGTCCTGGAGGAACTGCGTGGCCTCCTTCAGAACGATCTCGGCCGAGCGGACCTCCGCGAGGGTGTCGTCGAAGGAGGCGTCGATGCGGGCGAGGTCGTGGAGCTGGTTGCGGACGAGGACGAGGCGGTCATAGAGGGCGTCGTCGCTCTCGGAGAGCTGCTCGTAGAGGGCGGCCGTGGCCTCGTAGAGGCGCTCGGCGTTCTCGAGGATGCGGCGCTCGGCCTCCAGCTCCTCCTCCTCGCCGAGGACGGGCGCGGCGCGGTCGATCTCCTCGATCTGGAACCCGATGAGCTCCTTCTGCTGCCGCAGCTCCGTCTCGCGCTTGACGAGGGCGTCCCGCTCGCGCGTGAGGCGGGCCACGTCGGCGTAGCGCGTCCGGTAGGTCTCGACGAGGCCGCCGAGGCCGCCGAAGTTGTCCAGCAGCTCGACGTGGGTCTCGGTCCGGAGCAGCGACTGGTGCTCGTGCTGCCCGTGGAGGTCGATGGTGTGGCTCGCCACCTCGCGCAGGACGTCGAGCGTGGCCGGGGTGTCGTTGACGAAGGCGCGGCTGCCCGTCGGCGAGACCTCGCGGCGGACGATCAGCACGCCGTCCGGGTCGGGCTCGACCGCGTGCTCCCGGAGCAACGCCGGGAGCCGGCCCTCGTCGGCGTGGTCGAACACGCCCTCGACGACGGCCTTCTTGGCCCCGGTCCGGACGGCCTCCGTGCTCGCGCGGTCGCCGAGGAGGAGGCCGAGGGCGCCGAGGAGGATGCTCTTGCCCGCGCCCGTCTCGCCCGTGATGATGTTGAGGCCGCTATCGAACTCGACCTCGAGCCGCTCGATGAGCGCGTAGTCGCGGATGGAGAGGGAGCGGAGCATCGGGGGATTGACGATCGGGGGATCGGATCAGCGGGTCATTGCTCGCTTCCCCGGTGACCCGACCAAACAACCGTCCGATGGCGCGCTAGGCGCGCCCGTGGCAGTGCTTGTACTTCTTCCCGGAGCCGCACGGGCACGGGTCGTTGCGGCCGACGCGGTCGCCCGCGATGACGGGCTCGGCCTTCGCCGTGGGGTCCCGGTCGGCCGCGGCGTTCCCGCCGTTGCCGCCGAACTTGATCGAGTAGTCCTGCTCGGCCGAGTCGTGCTGGGTGCGGGCCCGGCGCTGGTCGAGGCGCGGGCGGGGGGCCGCCTGCGCCGCCCGGGCCTGCCCCTCGCGCTGGACGAGCGGGCCGGCCTTGAACACGAGCGCCACCACCTCCTCGTCGATCTCCTCGATCATGGCGGCGAAGAGGCGGTACGCCTCCATCTTGTACTCGATGAGGGGGTCCTTCTGGCCGAAGGCGCGGAGGCCGACGCCCTCCTTGACCTCGTCGAGGTCGCGGAGGTGGTCCACCCACTTCGAGTCGATGACGGTGAGGACGGCGGCGCGCTCGAGCCCGTCGTTGATCTCCTCGCCCTCGCTCTCGAGCACGTCCGCGGGCCGGACCATCGCCCGGAGGTGGCGGCGGCCGTCGCTGAAGTCGACGTAGAGCTTCTTGGGCCGGTTCTCCTCGTCGGCCTGCTCCATCATCTGGCGGGCCGAGGTGTAGAACGGTCGGGCGAGCGCGGCGCGCTTGCGCTGGTAGTGCTCGGTGGCCTCGTCGAGGATGCGCTCGACGAGGCCGTCCTCGCCGAGGCGGTAGGCCTCCTCGCGGTCGATCTGGAAGTCGAAGGCGAGGTGGCGGAGGAGCTTCTCGCGGATCTCGTCGAGGTCGCCGTCGCCGAAGTGGGCCTGGACGGCGCGCTCGACGAAGTCGCGGAGCATGTCGAGGATGTCGCCGCGGAGGCGGTCGCCGACGAGCGCGTGCATGCGGCGGTCGTAGATCACCTCGCGCTGGGCGTTGAGGACGTCGTCGTACTCGAGCTGGCGCTTGCGAATCCCGAAGTTGTTCTGCTCCACCTTCTGCTGCGCCCGCTCGATGCCCTTGGTGATCCACTTGTGCGTGATCACCTCGTCCTCCTCCATGCCCAGCTTGTCCATGATCCGCGCGGTGCGGTCGTGGCCGAAGAGCCGCATGAGGTCGTCCTCGAGCGAGACGTAGAAGACCGACTCGCCGGGGTCGCCCTGGCGGCCGGCCCGGCCGCGGAGCTGGAGGTCGATGCGGCGGCTCTCATGGCGCTCGGTGCCGAGGATGGCGAGGCCGCCGAGCTCCTTGACGCCCTCGCCCAGCTTGATGTCGGTGCCGCGCCCGGCCATGTTCGTGGCGATCGTGACCGCGCCGGGCTTCCCGGCCTCGGCCACGATCTGGGCCTCGCTCTGGGCCCGGCTCGCCTTCGCGTTGAGCACGTTGTGCTTGATGCCGGCGCGCTGGAGCATGCGGCTGAGCGTCTCCGAGACCTCGACCGAGGTCGTGCCGACGAGGACGGGTTGCCCCTTCTCGTGGTAGCCCTCGATCTGGTCGATGACGGCGCGGTACTTCGCCCGCTTCGTCTTGTAGACGAGGTCCTCCTGGTCGTCGCGGATGACGGACCGGTTCGTCGGGATGACGACGACGGGGAGGCCGTAGATCTTGTGGAACTCCTCGGACTCGGTCTCGGCAGTGCCGGTCATGCCGGCGAGCTTGGCGTAGAGGCGGAAGTAGTTCTGGATGGTGACCGTCGCGTAGGTCTGCGTCGCCGCCTGCACCTTCACCTTCTCCTTCGCCTCGATGGCCTGGTGGAGGCCGTCGGAGTAGCGGCGCCCCGGGAGCACGCGGCCCGTGTGGACGTCGACGATCATCACCTTGTCGTCCTGGACGATGTACTCGACGTCCTTCTCGTAGAGGGTGTAGCCGCGGAGGAGCTGGTTGACGGCGTGGATGCGCTCGTTCCGCTCGGAGTACGTGGTGTAGAGCTCGCGCTTGGCCTCCTCCATCTCGTTGTTGAGGAGGCCGAGGTCGTTCATCAGCTTGTTCTCGCGCTTCTCCTCCGAGAGCGAGCCGTCGGCCTGGAGCGCGTCGTAGAGCGCCGTCTTCTTCTCCTCGTACTCCCGCTCGATGCGGGCGATCTCCTCGCCGACGTCGGGGATGATGAAGAACGAGATGTCCTCGCCGGCCGCCTTCGCGATGAACGCGCGGCCCTTGTCGGTCATCTCGATGGAGTGGAGCTTCTCGTCGAGGGCGAAGTGGAGCGGCTCGTCCACCTCGGGCATCCGCTTCGCGTTGTCCTGGAGGTAGAAGAACTCGGTTTTGCGGAGGATCTGCTCGACGCCGGGCTCGCCCTTGAGCTTGATGAGCTTCTTGTTGCGGGGGAAGCCGCGCTGGGCGCGGAGGAGCGCGAGGCCGGCCTCGTCCTCGAGCTGGCTCGCTCGCTTCTTGTCGCCGGCGGCTTCGGCCTCGTCCCGCTCCTTCAGGAGGCGCTCGGCGTCGGAGACGAAGCCGGCGACGACCTTCTGCTGGCTGTAGACGAGCTTTTCGACGTGGGGGTTGAGCTCCTTGAACCGGTCCTCGTCGCCCTGCGGCACGGGGCCGGAGATGATGAGCGGCGTCCGGGCCTCGTCGATGAGGACGGAGTCGACCTCGTCGACGATCGTGTAGTGGTGGCCGCGCTGGACGAGCTGCTCGGCGTCGACGACGAACGAGTTGTCGCGGAGGTAGTCGAACCCGAACTCGTTGTTGGTGCCGTAGGTGACGTCGGCGCGGTAGGCCTCGCGGCGGCCCGGGCTGTGGGACGGGTGCTTGTCGATGCAGTCGACCGTGAGGCCGTGGAACCCGAAGATGGGCCCCATCCACTCGGCGTCGCGCTGCGCGAGGTACGGGTTGACGGTGATGACGTGGACGCCGCGCCCGACGAGGGCGTTGAGGTAGATCGGGGCCACGGCCGTGAGCGTCTTGCCCTCGCCCGTCTTCATCTCGGCCACGCTCCCCCGATGGAGCGCGATGCCGCCGAGGAGCTGGACGTCGAACGGCACCATCTGCCACTCGATCTCGGCGCCCCCGGCCTCCCACGTCTTCCCCAAGAACCGCCGGCACGTCTCCTTGATCACGGCGAACGCCTCGGGCAGCACCTCCTCGAGGGCGTCCTCGGCCGCGTCGAGCCAGTCGCCCTCGAGGTCCTCGAGCCGGGCGTAGAGGTCCTGCCGCTCGCGGACGGAGAGGCGCTCGCGCTCCGGCGCCGCCTGCCCGTCGCCGCCGACCTCCTCGCCGCCCCTCTGGGCGGCCCGGAGCCGGGCGCGGGTCGCCGCCTGCTCCTCCTCGATGGGCGCGACGGCCTCGCGGACCTGGGCCCGGAACGCGTCGGTCTTGGCGCGGAGGTCGTCGTCGCTGAGGTCGTGGAGCGTCTCGTAGATCGCGTTGATCTCGTCGACGAGGGGCCAGAGCTTCTTCAGCTCGCGCTCATTGCTGTCGCCGCCGAAGAGGTTCTTGATGGCCTGGATCATAAGGCTGGGGGTCTGGGGGACGGTGCGCCCTGCGGGGCCGCGAGCCCGGGGCTCGGGCAGCCCTGAAGGT
>JAWWCA010000075.1:0-14925 GCA_033720695.1 Rubricoccaceae bacterium | reverse complement strand
GCTCTGGATCCCCGGCCTCGACCACGCCGGCATCGCCACGCAGAACGTGGTCGAGCGCCAGCTCAAGAAGGAGGGGCTCGACCGCAAGGCGATGGGGCGCGAGGCCTTCCTCGAGCGCGTCTGGGCCTACGTCGAGGAGTTCGGCGGCATCATCCTCCAGCAGAAGCGCCGCCTCGGCGACTCGGCCGACTGGTCCCGCGAGCGGTTCACGCTCGACGACCGCTACGCCCGCGTGGTCCAGGACGTCTTCGTCCGTCTCTACGACGAGGGCCTCATCTACCGCGGCGACTACCTCGTCAACTGGGACCCCGACAACATGACGGCGATCTCCGACGAGGAGGTCGACAACGTCGAGCGCGACGGGCACCTCTGGTGGATCAAATATCCGCTTGCGGACGGCTCCGGCCACGTCACGATCGCCACGACGCGGCCAGAGACGATGCTGGCCGACACCGCCGTGGCCGTCCACCCCGAGGACGAGCGGTACGCCTCGCTCGTCGGGCAGGAGGTGGTCCTCCCGCTCCTGGGCCGCCGCCTCCCCGTCATCGCCGACGACTACGTGAAGCCGGAGTTCGGCGCGGGCGCGCTGAAGGTCACGCCCGCCCACGACAAGAACGACTTCGAGATCGGCCGCCGCCACGGCCTCGACACGATCACCGTCATCCACCCCGACGCCACCATCAACGACGCGGGCGGGCCCTACGCCGGTCTCGACCGGTTCGAGGCGCGCGAGAGGATCGTGGCCGACCTGGAGAGGCAGGGGCTCCTCGAGAAGGTGGAGGACTACCGCCACAGCGTGCCGATCTCGTCGCGGAGCAAGACCCTCATCGAGCCGCTGATCTCGCGGCAGTGGTTCGTCCGGATGAAGCCGCTGGCGGAGCGGGCCCTGGCGGTCGTCCGCGACGGGACCGTCACGTTCCACCCCGCGCGCTGGCAGAACGAGTACTTCCGCTGGCTCGAGGACATCCGCGACTGGACCATCAGCCGCCAGCTCTGGTGGGGCCACCGCATCCCCGTCTGGTACCCCACCACCGAGGACGGCGAGGTCGACGAGACGCGCGACTTCGTCGTCAGCGTCGACCGCCCGGGCGAGGGCTACGTGCAGGACGAGGACGTCCTCGACACGTGGTTCTCGTCGTGGCTCTGGCCCTTCGCCACGCTGGGCTGGCCCGAGGAGACCGACGACCTCGCCACGTTCTACCCCTCGGCCGTCCTCGTCTCGGGCTACGACATCCTCTTCTTCTGGATTGCCCGGATGATCATGGCCGGCCTCCACTTCACCGGCGAGGCCCCCTACCGCGACGTCTTCGTCACGGGCATGATCAAGGACAAGCACGGGCGGTGGATGTCGAAGAGCCTCGGCAACGGGATCGACCCACTCGACATGATCGAGCAGTACGGCGCCGACGCCGTCCGCTTCTCGCTCAACGTGCTGTGCACGCCCGGCCAGGACATCAAGCTGGACCCGGCGAAGTTCGAGATGGGCCGCAACTTCGCCAACAAGCTCTGGAACGCCTTCAACGTCTTCGGCCGGTTCCTGGAGGAGGGCCGGGACGTCCGCCGCACGCGCTCGTTCGAGGAGCTCGAGCTCGTGGAGCAGTGGATCCTGACGCGGCTCAACCAGACGATCGAGGCCGTGGACGAGGCCGCCGGCCGCTACCGCCTCAACGAGGTCGCCGCGCACCTCTACGACTTCGCCTGGCGCGACTACTGCGACTGGTACCTCGAGCTCATCAAGCCCGCCCCCGGCGAGGCCATGGACGAGGAGACGCTCGCCCTCGCCGTCGAGGTCTACGAGCGGATGGTGCAGCTGCTGCACCCGCTGATGCCGTTCATCACCGAGGCGCTGTGGCACCGCCTCCGACCGCGCGAGGCCGCCGACGCCCTCATCGTGGCCGAGTGGCCCCGCCCCGACGCCGCGACGACCGACGCCGAGGCCGCCGAGCGCTTCCGCCTCCTGCAGGAGCTCATCTCGGCCGTCCGCTCCATCCGCAGCCAGTACAACGTCGCCCCGTCGAAGCGCATCGCCGCGGCCTTCTCCGTCGCCGACGCCGACCTCGCCCGGACCGTCGAGGCGCGGCGCGGCTACGTGGAGCGTCTCGCTGGCGTGGGCGACCTCACGGTGGGGGAGGGGCTGGCCAAGCCCGACGCGAGCGCGGCCGTCGTCGTGGAGGGCCACGAGGTGTTTGTCCCGCTCGCCGGCATGATCGACCTCGACGTCGAGCGCGAGCGGCTCGGCAAGGAGATCGCGCAGAGGGAGGGCTTTCTGAACGGCGTCGAGAAGAAGCTGGCGAACGAGCAGTTCGTGAGCCGCGCGCCCGAGGCCGTCGTCGAGAAGGAGCGCCAGAAGGCCGCCGACGCCCGCGACGAGCTCGCCAAGCTCCGCGCCAACCTCGCCGACCTCGGCTAGCGCCCCGGCACCCCCCCGCTTCCGGTGCGCGCCCGAGCGTCGTAGCTTTCCACCGAACAACGCCCTGAAACCCCATGCCCCGCCCGCTCCGACTCTTCGCCCTCGCGGCCCTCGCCCTGGCCGCCGCCGGCGCCCACGCGCAGGGCGTCCTCTACTTCGACACGCTGGAGCACGACTTCGGCACGCTCCAGGAAGGCGACAAGCCGACCTACACGTTCACCTTCACGAACACCGGCGACGAGGCGCTGCGCCTCCTGCACGTCCGCCCCTCGTGCGGCTGCACGACGCCCTCCTACACGACCGACCCCGTCGAGCCCGGAGCGCAGGGCGAGATCGTCGTCGAGTACGACTCGGAGGGCCGTCCCGGCGAGTTCTCGAAGTCCATCAACATCGAGGCCTCCGGGGCCGACCCCGCCAGCGTCCGGCTGATGATCACCGGCGACGTGATCCCGGCCAGCGTCGAGCAGGGCGTGGCGCAGGGCAACGTGATGTTCGACGCCGACGTCCACACGTTCTCCACCGTCAAGGCCGACGAGCCGGCCAACCACGTCTTCCGGATGCAGAACACGGGCGAGCGCCCGGTCCGCATCGAGGAGGCCCGCACGTTCGACGAGGGCGTCGAGGTGACCTACCCCGACCGCCCCACCTTCCCCGAGGAGGTCGTCGAGATCGGCGTGCGCGTGGCGAGTGCCGGGGCCGTCGCCGACGCCCGTGGGGCGATGGACGTGGCCGTCGTGCTGGCCACGACCGACGACGCACAGCCGACGAAGTCGCTCCGCCTCCGGGCCGAGCGCGTCGAGCCCGCCGCGACGGCCGCGAGCGGCACGCAGTGACCGCCCCGTGAGATCTCCGCCGCAGACGCGGCGTATCGTGGGCACCGCCGTCGTCTCGGGGGTGCCCACTCGTTTTGCCATGCCGCGGATGCCCCTGCTATCCCTCGCCCTGCTCCTCGCCGCCTGCACCGTCGCACCGGACGCGGGGCCGGCGGCGCCCGACCCCGTCGACCCCGCCGGCGACTACGAGGCCGCTCTCACCGCGCTCCTCGAGGATGTCGTCTCGGCGGACGGCCTCGTGGACTACGGCCGCCTCGCGGGCGCCCGCGCCGACGACTTCGCCGCCGTCCTCGCGGCTGTCGAGCAGTTCGATGCCGCCGCGCTCACGACCGACGCCGAGAAGTTGGCCTTCTTCCTCAACGCCTACAACGTCCGGATGCTGAAGAACATCCTCGACGCGCCGGAGGTCGAGAACATCGAGACCGACGACCGCTTCGGGGCCTTTTTCCGGACGCCGTTCCGGGTCGCCGGCTTCGACATGACGCTGAACCAGATCGAGAACGGCATCCTCCGCCTGCAGGACAGCGTGGACGGGCAGCCGCTCCCGGAGGGCCTCCGGGCGCTCCGCCCGAGCGCACTCGACCCCCGCCTGCACGTTGGCCTCAACTGCGCGGCCGTCTCGTGCCCCCGTCTCCGACGCGAGGCCTTCACCCCCGAGCGCGTCGACGAGCAGCTCGACGCCGCGCTCTCCGACTTCGCCGACGACGACCGCTTCGCGACCGTGGACGGGAGCACGATCACGCTCACCACCCTCCTCGACTGGTTCGGCGAGGACTTCGACGCTTCCGGCCAGCCCGTCGGCGACTTCTTCCTCGCCGCGATGAGCCCGTCGCGGCCAGGCTACGCCACGCTCCGCCCCATCCTCGAAGGCCGCGACGCCGTCGCGCTCCGGACCTACGTCTTGGGCACGCCCGGCGTCTCGTTCGTCTACGACTGGACGGTCAACCGTCAGTAGGCCGTGGGCGGTAGACGGTGGACGGCGATCCTGATCCTCCCGCTGCTCTCGGCGCCGGGCGTGACGGCGCAGGCGTGGGTCCCGGCGGCGGGGGAGGCGTACGTCCGCCTCGCGCAGGGCGTTGCCTCGGCCGAGGAGCGCTTCGACGCCGAGGGCACCGTCGTCCCCTACAACGAGACGACGGGGGAGACGGTGCGGGACCGGAGCGTGTACCTCTACGGGGAGGTTGGGTTGGGGCGGGGGGCGGCGCTCGTCGCCCTCCTGCCGTACCGCCGCGTGACGGTGTCCGACCCGCAGTTCACGCCGCCGTTCGACCGGGAGAGCGCGGCGTGGGGGACGGCCGTCCTCGGCCTCCGCTACGACCTCGGCCGCGCCGTCGGGCTGGCGCAGGACGGGCCGACGCGGCTCGCCGTGAACGGCACGGCCGGGTTGCCGCTCGGCTACACGCGCAACTACCGGCCCGCCGTGGGGCCGGGGCAGGTGGACCTCGCCCTCAGCCTCGACCTCGGGCGGAGCCTGTGGCCCGCCCCAGGCTACGTGCAGGGCCGCCTCGGCTACCGCCACCGCACCAGCCTCTACGGCCTCTCTGCCGCCACCGCGTGCAAGCGCGACGCGGACGCCGACGGCCACGCCTGCCTCCCCGACGCCGACGTCCGCCGGGACTACGGCGACGAGTTCCTCTTCGGGGCCGAGGCGGGCGTCACGCTCGGCCCCGTCCTCGTCCAAGCCCTCCTCGACGGGACGTGGTCGGCCACGCGGCCGACGTCCGAGCCGGTGGGGGCGCCGCCCGAGTCGTTCGTGCGGCAGCGGCTCGTCCGAGCTGGCGCGGGGCTGACGCTCTACGGCCCCTTCGGCGTCGGGGTGGGGGCGCAGGTCTTCGTGCCCGCCCACGCCCAGAACGCCCTCCGGACGGCCGAGTGGTTCGTCGGCGTGGAGAAGCGGTTCTGAGGAGAGGTGCCGCCGGGGGCGCGCAGGCTCAGGTGCCGCGGCCGCCGGTGTCCTCCAGCACCGGCTCCGGCACGGGCGGCTCCTCGCGCGGCTGCGGCGGCGGGTCCAGCTTCGCCAGCTTCGACCGCTCGATGAGGCTGGTGACGGCGTAGACGCCGACCATCCCGGCGGTCCCGGCCAGCCCGAGGACGTCGAAGAGGGAGAGCGGTGCGCCGGCGACCATGACGGTCGGGTTGCCGAGCGCCCACACCGCCGTGTTGGCCCCGATGAGGAGGAGGCGCCCCTCGGTCGGTCCCACGCCGGCGAACGAGATCTTGAACACGTCGCGGGCGATCGTGACGAGGCTGACGAGGATCATGAGGAGGTAGTACCCCACGAGCAGGCCGGCCGCGATGAGCGGGTGCATCAGCGGCGAGAGGCCGAGACCGCCGAAGAACAGGAGGGCCGAGAGCGCATCGCTCTGGTGGTCGACGTAGAACCCGTAGCGCTCGCGCTGGATGCGGCGGACGCGCGCGAGCGTGCCGTCGAGGGAGTCGCCCCACCAGTGGACGACGAGGAGGGCGCTGGCGAGCCAGAGCCAGTCGAGGCTGTAGCGCGTGAGCCCGTAGCTGACGGCGATGCCGACGGCGGCGAGGAGGCCGACGACGGTGAGGGTGTCCGGCGTGACCCACGCCGGGAGGGCGCGGGCCATGCGCGGGAGGGCCCACTGCTCGAAGCGCGCGAGGGCGATCCGGTTGACGCGCTGCTTGGCGACGGGGCGTTCGCGTTCCATCAGGCGCGGCCGAGGGCCTGCTCGAGGTCCGCGATCAGGTCGGCCTCGTCCTCGACCCCGACGGAGAGGCGGATGAGGGAGTCCGAGAGGCCGGCGGCGCGGCGGGTCTCGGCAGGGATCGACGCGTGCGTCATCGTGGCCGGATGCGAGACCAGGCTCTCGACGCCGCCCAGGCTCTCGGCGAGGCTGAACACCTCCGTCGCCGCCATCACGCGGTTGGCCGCCTCGACGGCGTCGTCCACCAGCGTGAACGAGACCATCCCCCCGAAGAGGCGCATCTGCCGCTCGGCGACCGCGTGGCCGGGGTGGTCCTCGAAGCCGGGCCAGCGCACGTGCGCCACCGCCGCGTGGTCGCGGAGGAAGCGGGCCACGGCGGCGGCATTCGCACAGTGCCGCTCCATCCGGAGGTGCAGCGTCTTCGTGCCCCGCAGGAGGAGGAAGCAGTCGAGCGGGCCGGGCGCGGCGCCGGCGCTCTTGACGAGGAACCGGAGCCGCTCGGCCCAGCCGTCATCACTCGTCACCACGGCCCCGCCGACGACGTCGGAGTGGCCGCCGAGGTACTTCGTCGTCGAGTGCAGGACGAGGTCGGCCCCGAGCGCGAGCGGCTGCTGGAGGTAGGGCGAGGCGAACGTGTTGTCGACGACGACCGTCACGCCGCGGGCGTGCGCGATCTCGGCGAGGCGCTCGATGTCGAAGATCCGCAGCAGCGGGTTCGTCGGCGTCTCGATCCAGAGCAGCTTCGTCTCCGGCCGGAGGGCGGCGCCGACGGCGTCGAGGTCGGAGAGATCGAGGAAGGTGAAAGCCAGCCCGAAGGGCTCGAACACCTGCCGCATGAGCCGGTAGGTGCCGCCGTAGAGGTCGTTCGTCGAGACGACGTGGTCGCCGGGCCGGAGCGCCTTGAGGATGGCGTCGGTGGCGGCGACGCCCGACGAGAAGGCGATGCCGTGGGCGGCCCCTTCGAGGGCGGCGAGGTTGCCCTCGAGGGCCGTGCGCGTGGGGTTCGAGACGCGGGCGTACTCGTAGCCCTGGTGGTCGCCGGGGGCCTCCTGCACGTAGGTGCTCGTGAGGTAGACCGGCGTCATGATGGCGCCCGTCGAGGGGTCCGGCCGCTGGCCGGCGTGGACGGCGCGAGTGCCGAATCCCGGCGTGCGGTCGGTCGGCGGGGCGCCGTCGCCGGTGTGGAGGTCCGGGGCGCTCGGGGAGGGCATGGGGTTTGAGAGGGGAAGGAGAGCGGGAGAGGGGGAGGGCGCGGCGCACGGGCCTCCGCGCGCCCAGGCACCTATAGTAAACAAAAGCGCGGGGACGCGGTGCGTCACCACGTCCCCGCGCAGAGCGTGCGCGGCGCGGGGGTCAGTTCATGTCCATCCCGGCGCACTCGGCGGCTTCTTCCGCCTCCTCGATCATGCCGAGGGGGGTGTAGACCTGGAAGAGCGCGTTGCAGATGTCTGTGACGTCCTCGCCGGCCGCGGCGGTCAGCTCGCGGGCCTCCTCGAGGTGGGGCAGGGCCTGCTCGAAGAACCCGTCGCGGCGCTCCCGGATGTCGAGCGCCTCGGCGTCGGAGAGCTCCTCCTCGGCGAGGCGCTGGTTGAGCGCGAAGCCCTGGTTCTGGTAGGCGGCGCCGAGGTTGTAGTGCGCGTCGGCGTAGCTGGGGTCGAGCTCGACGGCGACGGCGAGCTGCTCGACGGCGTCGTCGTAGCGGCCGAGCTGGAGGAGCGTCGAGCCGTAGTTGTAGCGGAGGAGCGCGCTCTCGGGGTCGTCGGCGATCATGCCCTCGTAGGCCGAGACGGCGCGGTCGGGCTGGTTCGTCGCGGCGTAGGCGTTGAGGAGCTCGGCGCGGAGGGCGTCGTCGGCGGGGTAGCGCTGGGCGCCCTCTTCGAGGATCTCGACGGCCTCGGCGCCCTGCTGCGTCTGGAGCAGCGCGACGCCGAGGTAGCGGTAGGCCTCGGCGCTGGCGTCGCCCATCGAGACGGCCTCGCGCAGCGGCGTCACGGCGTCGTCGGTCTCGCCGCCAACGAGGTAGGCGAGGCCGAGGTTGAAGTGGCTGGACGAGGAGTCGGGCTGGATGAGGACGGCGTTGTCGAAGGCCGCGATGGCGCGGTCGGCGGCCTCGGGGTCGCTGCCGCTGCGGCGGAGGAGGGTGCCGCCCTGGTTCATCTCCTTGGCCCACGCGTTCATCCGCGTGATCGTGGCGATGCCGGAGGGCTCGGCCATGGTGGGATCGAGGGCGGCGGCGCGTTCGAGCGCCCCCACCATCTCCTCATAGAGCGGGCGGCGCTCGGGGGGCTGCGGGAGGCCGTCGGCCTGGAGGCGGAGCACCTCGGCCTTGAGCGAGAGCGCCTCGGCGTTGTCGGGATTCGTTTCGAGGGCGCGATTGAGGTTCGTGAGCGCCTGGTCGTACTCCTCGTTGCGGATGTAGAGCTTGGCGCCTTCGACGTCGGGGTCGGACGAGCAGCCGTCGGCCCCGGCAAGGAGGGTCACCGCGCACACGAGGGCGACGGCGAGGCGCGAGGGGGTCAGGGTAACCATGTCGAGTGCGGGGGTCGTGGCGGTGGCGGAAGGGAGGGGCGGCGACGAGCGGTGCGAAACCGGGCCGAATCCCCCGAAAAGCTACGAGTATCTTCCGCTGCCGACAAGCTGGACGGGTCCCCACGGCCGGCGAGGAACGGGTGAAGCGAGCGAGGGGGCCGCCGCCGTCGGCCGCCGTTCGGCGGCTCGGGATCGCCGACGGGGGGGGACGCTTTCTACACCCCCGCTCGCCCTTCTCCGCCCCTCGACCGCATGGCCCCTGCTCTCCGCCCCTTCCTCGACGGCCTCATCGACTACGCCGGCCTCTTCCCGCCGGCCCGCCTCGACCTCGACCCCGCGATCAAGAACTTCGCCCGGTACCGCTCCGGGCCCGATGCCTGGATGCTCGGCCGGTTCATCGTGCCGGTGACCCGGCTCGGCGCGCTCGACGACTACGCCGGACTGTTCGCGGAGGCCCCCCCATTCCGCTTCTCGGTCCTGGGCCGGCCCGCCGAGGCCGGCGACGCGGCCGCGCAGTTCGTCGCGGACGTGGCGCAGGCGCAGGCCTGGGAGCGCCGCCACGAGGGCCGCGTCGCCGCCGACCGGTTCGAGCTGAAGCTGCCCCCTGCGCTCGCCGCCGACGGCGCCGCGCTGGCCGACCTCTTCGCCCGGCTCGATGAGGCCTTCGCCGCCCGCGACGGCGACGCCGCCCGCGGCTTCTTCGAGGTGGACCTCCTGGCCGAGGGGCACGCACGCGGCGTCGAGGTCGCGGCGGCAGCCGCGGCGAGTCACAACGACCGCGCGGGGCGCCCGGCCGTCGGGCTCAAGTTCCGCTGCGGCGGCGTCATGCCCGACCTGTTCCCGGAGCCGTCGGCCCTCGCCCACGCCCTCGTGGCCTGCCGCGACGCGGGGGCCCCGTTCAAGGCGACGGCCGGCCTCCACCACCCCGTCCGCCACCACTCCGACGAGGTCGGGGCGCCGATGTACGGGTTCCTCAACGTGTTCGGCGGCGCGGCGCTGGCCGCCCAGCACGGCTTCGACCGGGCCGCCCTCGCCAGGGTCCTCTGCGACGAGGACGCCGCGCACTTCCGGTTCGACGACGGCGGGCTGTGGTGGACCGACGACTGGTTCGTCCCGGCGGCGTCCATTGCCGACGTCCGCGACCGCTTCGCGACCTCGTACGGCTCCTGCTCCTTCGACGAGCCGCGGGAGGACCTCCGCGCGCTCGGCCTGCTGTAGGAGACGCCGGCCGGCCGGCCCTCGCCACCGCACACGCGCCCCCGCACCCCCGCCTCTCACCCTCTGCCCGTCCCAATGCGTTCCTTTCTCGAGATCCCTTCCGAGTCGCCCTTCTCGCTCCACAACCTGCCCTACGGCGTGTTCACGCGCCGGGGCCACGCCGACGCCCGGGTGGGCGTGGCCGTGGGGGACCACGTGCTGGACCTCGCCGTTCTCGCCGAGCACGACCTCCTCGACCTCCCCGAGCTGGGCGGCCAGCGCCCCTTCCACGCCGCCACCCTCAACGCCCTCATGGCGCTCAGCGTCCCCGCGCGCCGGGCCGTGCGCGCCCGTCTGCAGCGCCTCCTCCGCGCCGACGAGGCCGCCCTCCGCGACGACGCCGAGACGCGCGCCCTCGCGCTCGTCTCCCGCTCTGAGGTCCGGCTCCGCCTCCCCGCCGACATCGGGGACTATACCGACTTCTACGCCTCGCGCCAGCACGCCACGAACGTCGGCACCATGTTCCGGGGGAAGGAGAACGCCCTCATGCCGAACTGGCTGCACCTCCCCGTGGGCTACCACGGCCGCGCCTCCTCCGTCGTCGTCTCCGGCACCGACGTCGTCCGGCCCTCCGGGCAGACCCGGCCGGACGACGACGCCCGGCCCGTCTTCGGCCCGTCGAAGCTGCTCGACTTCGAGCTGGAGCTCGGCTTCTACGTCGGCTGCGGCAACCGCCTCGGCGAGGCGATCCCGGTCGGGGAGGCGCCGGAGCACCTCTTCGGGTTCTGCCTCGTCAACGACTGGAGCGCGCGCGACATCCAGAAGTGGGAGTACGTCCCGCTGGGGCCGTTCCTCGGGAAGAACTTCGCGACGAGCGTGAGCCCGTGGGTGGTGCCCTACGAGGCGCTGGCGCCGTTCCGCGTCGAGGGCGAGCCGCAGGCGGGTGAGAACCCCGAGCCGCTGCCCTACCTCCGCCAAGAGGAGCCCCGCGCGCTGGACCTCACGCTCGAGGTGCTCCTTGAGACGGAGCGGATGCGGGCCGAGGGGGTGGCGCCGCACCGGATCGCGCGGACGAACGCGCAGAACCTCTACTGGAGCCCCGAGCAGCAGCTCGCCCACCACACCGTCAACGGGTGCAACGCCCGGCCGGGTGATCTCCTCGCGTCGGGCACCATCAGCGGCGAGACGCCCGACAGCTACGGCAGCCTCCTCGAGCTCTCGTGGCGCGGCCAGAACCCCATCGCGCTGCCGACGGGCGAGACGCGGACGTTCCTCCAGGACGGGGACCGCGTGGTGATGACGGGGTGGGCCGAGGGCGAGGACGACGACGGCACCTACCGCGTCGGCTTCGGCACGGTTGAAGGCACCGTGGCGCCGGCGAGGAACGGCCGGTGAGGACGGTCGTGCCGCCCCCTTCACCGAAGCTTTGCAAAGGCATGAAACGCTCCTATATTGGCGCCCCCTCCCGTGAGTGGCGTGCCGCGTGAGTGGGTCCGGCGTGGGGCAGCCTAGCTGCGGTCCCCGCCGGTCGCGCGACCCCGGCGGCCTCCCTTGCTTCCCCAAGGCATCTGCTCCGTATGCACCTTGCCACCGCGACGCACTTCCTCCGCCACACCCTCCCCCTCAAGCTCTCGGAGTTCACGTACGAGTACCCACGGGAGCTGATCGCGCGCTACCCGGCGGAGCCGCGCGAGGCTGCCCGCCTGATGGTGGTCCACCGCGACGCCGGTGCCATCGAGCACCGCACCGTCGCCGACCTCCCGGACTACTTCGACGAGGGCGACGTGCTCGTGGCCAATGACACGGCCGTCTTCCCCGCCCGGCTCTATGGCCAGAAGGAGAAGACCGGCGCCCGCGTCGAGGTCTTCCTCCTCCGCGAGCTCAACCCCGAGACCCAGCTCTGGGACGTCATCGTCGAGCCGGCGCGGAAGGTCCGCGTCGGCAACAAGCTCTACTTCGACGAGGGCCTCGAGGCCGAGGTCATCGACAACACGACGAGCCGGGGCCGCACGCTCCGGTTCCTCTTCGACGGCGCGCCGTGGGCGCTCCACGAGCTCATCGACCGGATCGGCCACACGCCCATCCCGCGCTACCTCCGCCGCGAGGCCGAGCCCGAGGACAAGGTCCGCTACCAGACCCTCTTCGCGCAGCACCGGGGCGCCGTGGCGGCGCCCGCCGCCGGCCTCCACTTCACGCCCGGCCTCGTCGAGGCCCTCCGCGCCAAGGGCGTCGGCGTCACCTCGGTCACGCTCCACACCGGGCTCGGCACCTTCCGCCCCGTCGAGGTCGAGGACCTCACGAAGCACCGGATGGACTCGGAGTGCTACCGCGTCACCCCCACGGCGGCCGACACCGTCAACCGCGCCCTCCTCTCCCGCACCAACCACGTCACCGTCTGCTCCACGACGGCCGTGCGCGCCGTCGAGTCGAGCCTCTCGGCCGACCGCACGCTCAAGCCCGGGGGGGGCTGGACGGACAAGTTCATCTACCCGCCCTACAACTTCCACGTCACCGAGCGGCTGCTGACGAACTTCCAGATGCCGCGCTCGACGCCGCTCATCCTGGTGTCCGCCTTCGGTGGCGTGGACCTCCTCCGGCACGCCTACGAGGAGGCCATCCGCGAGGAGTACCGCCTCTTCGCCTTCGGCGACGCGATGCTGATCGTGTGAGGCGGGCGCCGGATGCGTGACGGGGAGGCCGAGCACCCACGCCGAGCGCCGCACAGCGGGCGCGTCGCCGTCCTCGTCCCGGCGGCCGGATCGGGCGCGCGGATGGGCGGGATCCCGAAGCAGCGCCGCCCCCTCGGCGGGGCGCCAGTCCTGGTCCAGACCCTCCACGCGTTCGCGCGGCACCCGAGCGTCGGCGCCCTCGTCGTCGTGGCGCCGCCCTCCGAGGCCGACGCGTTCGAGCGGATGCTGGCGACGCACGGGCTGGACGCGGCGGTGACGCCGGGGGGGGCGACGCGGCAGGCGTCGGTGGGGTGCGGCCTGGCGGCCGTCCCGGAAGGCACGGAGATCGTGCTCGTGCACGACGCCGTCCGCCCCTTCATCGCCGCGGACCGGATCGCGGCCGTCGTGGATGCGGTGTGGGGCGTGGGGGCGGCGGCCCTCGCCGTGCCCGTCGCCGACACCCTCCGCCGTTCCGACGGCGGCGCCTTCGGCGAGACCGTCCCGCGCGAGGGGCTGTGGCGGATGCAGACGCCGCAGGGCGCCCGTCTCGACTGGCTCCGCGAGGCGCACGCCGCCGCCGCCCGAGACGGCTTCACGGGCACGGACGAGGTCCAGCTCCTCCAGCGGGCGGGCCGGGCCGTCGCCCTCGTCGAGGGCGACGCGCGCAACCTCAAGCTCACGCACCCGGCCGACTGGGCCCTCGCCGAGGCCCTCTGGCCGCGGTGGGCCGCAGCCGTCGGAGCGTAGCGACGGGGCTACCTTCCGCCCACCGCCCACCGCCCACCGCCCACCGCCCACCGCCCACCGTGCGCATCGGCCTCGGCTACGACGTCCACCGCCTCGTCGAGGGGCGCCCGCTCATCCTCGGCGGCGTCCGCGTCGCGTCCCCGCTCGGCCTCCAGGGCCACTCCGACGCCGACGTCCTCACCCACGCCGTCGTCGACGCGCTCCTCGGCGCTGCCGCTCTCGGCGACATCGGCGCGCACTTCCCCGACACCGACGAGGCGTGGCGCGGTGCCGACAGCCTCGCGCTCCTCCGGGCCGTCGTCGAGAAGGTGGCGGCACGTGGCTTTGGCGTCGGAAACGTGGACGTGACGGTTGTCCTCCAGCGCCCCAAGCTCCGCTCCCACATCGACGCGATGCGGTCGAACCTGGCGGAGGCGATGGGCATCGAGGTCGGCCGCGTCTCGGTGAAGGCGACGACCGGCGAGGGGATGGGGTTCGTCGGTCGAGAGGAGGGGGCGGCCGCCCACGCCGTCGCGCTCCTCACGCCACGGAGCGGGCCCGACGGAACGTAAGCGCGGGCAGGCGTAGGAGGGGGGCCCTCGCTCCTCCCGGCTCCCGTGTTCGACACCGTCCAGCAGTTCGCCGACTGGCTCCAGGCGCTTCCGCCGGGCTGGATCTACCTCGTCCTGCTCGGCATCGCCTACGGCGAGAACGTCGTGCCGCCGATCCCCGGCGACGTGGCCGTCGTCATCGGGGGGTACCTCGTGGGGTTGGGGCTGATCGGGTTTGTGCCGGCCGTGGGCGTGGCCACGCTCGGCGGCGCGCTCGGCTTCATGACGATGTATGCCCTGGGGGTCCGCCTCGGCGATGCCGTCGAGGATCCGAACCGGGTGCGGTGGATCCCGAAGGGGGCGGTGCGGACGGCGAAGGGGTGGCTCCGGAAGTGGGGCTACGGCGTCGTCGCGGTGAACCGGTTCCTCAGCGGCGCCCGCTCCGTGATCGCGCTCCTCGTCGGGGCGTCGGATCTCCGGGCGGCCCCGACGGCCCTGTTCGCCACGCTCAGCGCGGCGGTGTGGACGGCGCTGCTCACCTACGCCGGCTACGCCGTGGGGGCCAACTGGGCCGTGATCCTCGGGTGGCTCCGCACCTACGGCCGAGTCGTCACGGCCGTCGTGCTGGTGGCCGTGGTCGTGCTGGTGGGGCGGTGGTGGTGGCACCGCCGCTTCCGGCGCGCGGGGCCGGAGGCTCCAAGAAACCGCGAAGACCCCTCCGGGTGAGGAGGCGGGCGGTCGAGCGCGTTGACTTCCGCGCGGGCGGGGGCGTAGCTTGCCCGTCTCGCTCGCCCAGAACGCGTCTGGGGCGGGCGGCACCGCGCTGGTGTAGCTCAACTGGTAGAGCAGCTGATTTGTAATCAGCAGGTTGGGGGTTCGAGTCCCTTCACCAGCTCTGCCACGCGGCTCGCGAGCTTGATGTGATGACACGGGAGTGCGCCGGAGTTGGAGAGCCGGGCCAGACTGTAAATCTGGTGTCTCAGACTGAGAAGGTTCGATTCCTTCCACTCCCACCATGACCACGGAGGCGGGTCGGCGAGCGGCAGCGGATGGGGCGCCCATCCCCGCCCTCGATCCGCCGGCCTCCATTCGCCGCGGGAGTAGCTCAGTTGGTAGAGCATCAGCCTTCCAAGCTGAGGGTCGCGGGTTCGAGTCCCGTCTCCCGCTCGTTCGGCGTCGGATCCGAGATTGTTGATTTCGGATTGATTCAGGGGTGCGCCCTATCCAATCCGTCCCCGGTGGTCTAACATCCGCATTCCCCCTGCGCCTCCTTAGCTCAGTGGTAGAGCACTTCCATGGTAAGGAAGGGGTCCCCGGTTCAAATCCGGGAGGAGGCTC
>JAWWCA010000074.1:0-15089 GCA_033720695.1 Rubricoccaceae bacterium | reverse complement strand
GGAGGGGGTCTCGGTGGACCTCCGCTCCTCCGCGTTCGACCCGTACCTCATCCTCCAGATGCCGGGCGAGGACCAGCTCGACAACGACGACTGGGAGGGGGCCCGCGACCGGGCCCGGATCGAGCACACCCTCACGGCCGATGGGATGTACCGCGTCCTCGTCACCAGCTACGCGGTCGACGAGACCGGTCCCTACGAGCTGCGCCTGGTGCCTGCCGGCTCAGGCGAGGCCAGCCCCGATCCGTTCACGAAGTAGCAGACCCCGGTCATGCACCGACTCCTGGCCCTGGTGCTCGTCGTGGCGCTCGGCGCGGCGGCTCCCGCCGCCGGGCAGGAGCGCATCGAGGGCGCCCTCGAACCGGGCGACCTCGCCATGGGCTCCGGCGAGCTCATGGACACCTACGAGGTCGCGCTCCGGCGCGGCCAGTACGTCGAGGTGGCGATGCGGTCCGAGGCCTTCGATCCGTACCTCATCCTCCGGCCGCCCCACTGCGAGGACGTCGTGGGCCTCTGCGACGGCCAGTTCGACAACGACGACTTCCCGCCCCTCCCGGGCGGCGGCTCGTTCCTGTGGGGCGAGGTCGCGCACGAGGGGACGTGGACGCTGATCGCGACCTCGTTCGCGCCCCGGGTGACGGGCCCGTACACCCTCGACCTCGTCGTCCGCGACGACGACAGCGGGCCCAGCACCGAGGGCGTCCTGCTCGACGGCCTCCGCACGATGCGGGGGACGCTCGAAGACGGGCACATGACGCTCGGCACCGGCGAGTACGTCCACCGCTACCGGTTCGCCGGGCACGCCGGGGACCGCCTCGTGGTGGACCTCCTCTCCGCCGACTTCGACCCCTACGTCATCCTCCAGATGCCGGACGGGCGTCAGCTCGACAATGACGACTGGGAGGGGGCCCGCGACCGGGCTCGGATCGAGCACATCCTCCCGGTCTCCGGTGTCTACGTCGCCCTCGTCACCAGCTACGAGGTCGGGGAGACGGGGGACTACACGCTGACCCTGGAGCCGCGGGGGCGTGAGGACGTCGCGTCCCCGAACCGCTCGGACGTGATCGGCGAGCCGTCAGAACCGGGCGAGGCGCCTCTCCGCACCGGCCGCGACCGCGCCCTCCTCTTCGCCACCGACGCCTACGCTGCCCCCGGCTTCAGCGACCTCGTCAACCCCATCGCCGACGCCGAGGCCATCGGCGCGGAGCTCCGGGAGCGCTACGGGTTCGAGGTCGAGGTCGTCCGAAACCCGACGCGTGCCGAGGTCTACACCGCCCTCGGCCGCTACGCCGAGGCCGAGGCGGACGAGGACGACCAGCTCCTCGTGTTCTTCGCCGGCCACGGCACTTTCGTCGGCGAGGACAAGCACGGCCGCGGATTCGTCGTCCCCAGCGATGGGCGCCCCGGCGACCGCGCCAGCTGGATCAGCTACTCCGACCTCGCCGCCGAGCTCGACCTCCTCCCGGCCCACCGCGTGCTCCTCGTCCTCGACGTCTGCTTCGGCGGCTCGTTCGTGGAGCAGTACCGCGACGTCACCGACCCCTACCAGACGGCCTCGCCAGCCGAGCTCGTGCGTCGGTACGGCCGCTACCGCGCCCGGCTGGCCCTGACGAGCGGCGCCCGCGAGTACGTCTCCGACGGTCGACCCGGCCAGCACTCCCCGTTCGCCCATCACCTCTTGCGCGCCCTCCGCAGCCCCGGGGGCCACAACGCCGACGACCTCCTCGTCTTCGAGGAGGTGGTGCTGTTCGCCCGCGAGGTGAGCGGCCCCACGCCGCTCTCCGGAGGCTTCGGGGGCAACGAGCCCGGCAGCACCTTCTTCTTCGGCGCGCGAGACCGTCCGTGATCCCCGATGAAGCGCCCTGGATTCCTCCTCCTGCCCGCACACCGCGTCGTCCCGCTCGCGGCGGCCCTCCTGCTCGCGCAGGCCGCCTGCAGCCAACAGGGGGGCCATAGCGGCCGCCTCGACGCCAGCGACCCCGCGCTCTCCACCGGCGAGTACTACGACGAGTACCCGGTCGAGCTCGCGGCCGGCGACTGGGTCGAGCTCGACCTCCGTGCGACCGCGTTCGACCCGTACCTCGTCCTCGTCGCGCCGTCGGGGCACAAGGAGCAGAACGACGACGTCGAGGGGGACCGCACGCGCTCCTACCTCCGGGTCCAGGCGAGCGAGAGCGGGACCTGGCGCGCCTACGTCACCTCGTACGCGAGCGGCGAGACGGGCGACTACCAGCTCCGGATCCACGTCGGCGACCAGCCGGCGTGCGAGGACTGCCCCCCGGCTCAGACGGCCGGGGTGGGCGCCGCCGGGCCCCGCTACGAGCGCGGGCAGCTCGAGGGCGGCGACGAGACCCTCACCTCGGGCGAGTTCGTGGACGCGTACGTCGTCGAAGGCCGGGCCGGTCAGCCGCTCGTGCTCGACCTCCGGTCGACCGCATTCGACCCCTACCTCATCCTCCAGATGCCCGACGGCGAGCAGGTCGACAACGACGACCACGAGGGGGACCGGACCCGCTCGCTCATCTCGACGACGCTCCCCGAGACGGGCCCCTACCGCGTGCTCGTGACCAGCTACGACGTCGGCGAGACGGGCGCCTACGACCTCACGATCCGCGGCGGCGAGGGCGGGGGGCTCGCGGCGGGCGGGGGCCAGTCGCGCGCCGCGCGCGGGCAGCTCGGCGCCGGCGACGGGCGCCGGCGGTCCGGCGAGTACTACGACACGTACACCTTCGAGGGGGTGCCCGGCCGGCGCGTCCGCCTGGACCTCCGGTCGAGCGCGTTCGACCCATACCTCGTCCTGCAGCCGCCCCGCGGCGAGGCGCTCAAGAACGACGATTTCGAGGGCGACCTCACCCGCAGCCGCATCGAGTACGACGTCAGCGAGCCGGGTCTCTACCGCGTCTACGTCACCTCCTACGCCCCCGACGAGCAGGGCGCCTACGAGCTGGCGATGGACTTCAGCGAGCGCTTCGGCGGCGTGGGGACGGTGGCGGAGGGGGAGCCGGCCCCGTCCGCCGGCGGGTTCGACGCCGGCGAGCTCGCGATCGACCAGGCCGCGGCCGGCTCGCTGGCGCCCAGCGACCGGCGCCTGGAGACGGGCGAGTTCGTGGACCTCCACGTCTTCGACGGCCAAGCGGGCGAGCCCGTCCGCATCGAGATGACCTCGTCGGCCTTCGACACCTACCTCGTCGTGACCACGCCGGCGGGCGAGATCATCACGAACGACGACCACGAGGGGGACCGGACGCGGAGCCTCGTCGAGATGGTGATGCCGATGGACGGTCGCTACCGGATCGAGGCGACCTCGTACGCGCCCGGCGAGACCGGCGCGTACCGCCTCCGCATCACGCAGGCCGACGCGATGCGGCCCGAGCCGCCCGCCTACGACCGGATCGCGGGCCTCTTCGTGGGCATCTCCGACTACGGCGGGCGCGCCACCGACCTCGCCTATACCGCCGCCGACGCCGCCCTCATCCGCGACGCGCTCGTCCGCGGCGCCGGGATGCGTCCCGACGACGCCGTCGTCCTCACCGACCGCGCCGCCACGCGCGACGCCTTCCGCGCGGCCGTCCGCGACCTCGCCGCGCGCACCGACGAGCGGACCCTCTTCGTCCTCTTCTTCTCGGGCCACGGCGCGCGCTACCCCCGGGCGGGCGCCCAGGCGGCCGACCCCGACGGCCACGACGAGTCCATCGAGCTCTACGACGGCGAGATCCTCGACGACGAGCTGAACGCGCTCCTCGCGCCGCTGCGGGCCGGCCACCAGCTCGTCGTGCTCGACGCGTGCTACAGCGGCGGCTTCGCCAAGGACCTGATCTCGCGGCCGGGCCGGATGGGGCTGTTCTCTTCGGAGGAGGACGTGGTCTCGGCCGTGGCGTCGAAGTTTGAGGCCGGCGGCTACCTCTCCCGGTTCTTCTCCGACGCGCTCACCACGCCCGAGGCCGACGAGGACCGCAACCGCGCGCTGACCCCGCTCGAGCTCAGCGAGTACCTCCGCGCCCGCTATGCCGGGGACGTCCGGAACAGTGGGCTCGAAGCCATCGTGGCGGGCGAGACGCGGCCGGGGCACCAGCACCTCGTCGTGGACCGCGGCAGCCTCGGCGCCTTCTCCACGCTGTTTCTCCTCCGGTAGGGAGACCCGGGGAGGCCGCGGCGCCCTCTCGGGCCGTGCCGGCTCCTCGGCTTCCGCGCCCGCCCCGCAACTCCTGGAAGGTGGCCGCGTAGCCCGGGGGGTCGCTCACCCACCGCCGCGCCCTCGTCATGGACTTCACCGAGTTCCTCGTCATCGCCGTCAGCATGGTGACGGTGTTCGTGCTCTTCCCCTCCGTCATCGTCAGCGGGATCGTCCGGGTCAAGAAGGCCAAGGCCGGGGCGACGGGGGGCGGCGCCCTCCGGATGAGCGAGCTGCAGATGCTCATCGAGGTGGCCGTGGACGAGGCGACCGACCCGCTCCGGGCCCGGATCGAGCAGCTGGAGGAGGAGCGCCTCCTCGCAGCGCCCCAGGCTCCGCTCCGGCTCGAGCGCCCGGACGAGGAGGCCCGCACGCCCGATTCGCGCGCTCGTCAGACCGCCTGATGCCCTCGGTCCGGCCCCCCCACGACGACGCGTTCTGGGAGGCCCTGGCCCAGCGCCCGTGGCGGCGCGTGCGGTGGCGCGCTGGGGACGATGCGCCCGAGGCCACGTGCCTCGCCTACGGGACCCCCCTCCACCGCAGAGGCACCTACTACCTCCGCCCGGCCTACACCGACGGCGAGGCGTGGCTGTGCCAGCAGGCCTACGACGAGATGATCCGGCGAACCCGGCGCCGGCGGGCCTCCCGCGCACGGCGCGGATGAGCGGGCGTCAGTCCTCGCTCTTGGGCGCCTTCGCCTCAGCCTTCGGCTCCGACGCCGTCGCCGCGGGCTTGGCGTCGGGCGCCGACTCGCCCTTCGCGTCCATGGCACCGTCGCCGCCCTTGGCCTCGCCGCCCTTTCGGGCGTAGTCGGTGAGGTAGAAGCCGGAGCCCTTGAACTGGAGCCCGGCGCCCCCGGTGATGACGCGCTGCACCGGCTGCCCCGTCTCGGGGTCCTCGGTGAGCGGGGCGTCGGTGATTCGCTGGAAGACCTCGAACTCGGTGCCGTCTTCGCGGCGGTAGAGGTACGTGGGCATCGCGGGGGGAGCGCGTGGGAGAAACCGGGCGGTGCAACCGGAGGCGGCTCCGGCTGTTCCCGCTGCAGGCTCCGGCTGTTCCCGCTGCAGGAGCGGGCGCTTAGTCAGCTCGGACGAGGCGGCCTCGGAGGACGCCCTCCGGCGAGAGGAGGTCGACGCGGACGAGGCCGTGCTCCCACGACCAGTACTCGCGCTGGGTGTCGTAGCCGCCGCTCGCGCCGTTGTAGCCGCCGAGGCCCTCGAGGGGGTACGCCTCGAACCGGCCCGCCGGCGTCTCCACCGTCTGGTAGGGCCCCTCGTCCAGCGACTGGCCGGCGCTCCGGCCGCACCGAAACTCCGTGAGGCCGGCGGGCTCGCGGGGGACGCGGATCCAGGCGAACTGACCCTGCGGGCCGGCGCCGTACGGGTCGCACGTCAGCCGGTCTACGATGGCCAGCCCCTCGGGCGTCGTCGTCAGGCGGTCCTCGTGGAGGGGGAGGCGGAAGCCGAGGTAGACCGGGGACGTCCCGGGCCCGTCGTACGCGAACGTCCACATCCCGACGGGCCCGTCGTCGAGCGCGCCGAGGACGTCGGTCTCGACGCGGAAGGTGGCCGCCGACGGGGTCGAGGGGATGGCTTCGTTCCCGATGAGGGTGCGGAGCGAGTCCGGCCCTGAGACGTAGTCGAAGACGAGGGCGGCCCCGGGGCGGGCCCAGGACACGTCGGGTGCGGGGAAGCCGTCGCCGCCGAAGGCGTCGCAGCCAGCGATGAGGAGCAGCGTGGCGCCAAGGAGAGGCGAGCGGCGGGGCATCGTGGGGCCAGGGAAGGATGTGGAAGGCATGAGCGCCCGAGCCGGGAAAGCTACGCGCCGTCGGCGCGCGGGACCACCCCGTGCGAGGTCGTGATCAGCCGGCGAAGGTGGGGTGGTAGTGCGCCACGCCCGCCACGCCGTCGAGCCCGCCTGGGGTCAGTTCGAGGGCGAGGAAGGCCTCGTCGGGGGCATCGTAGACGCAGGAGAGGCCGAACCGGGAAGCCGGCCGAAACCCGAAGCGGGGGTAGTAGCGCGGGTGGCCGAGGACCACCACGGCCTCCCCGCCGGCCCGCCGGCAGGCCCTCAGCCCCTCCTCGACGAGGGCCGTGCCGATCCCCTGGCGCTGCAGCGCCGGCCGCACGGCCATCGGCGCCAGGCCCCACAGCGACCGCTCGGAGGGGGGCGCTACGGTCACCGGGCTGAACGCGATGTGCCCGACGACCGCCCCCTCCTGCTCGGCGACGAGGCCGAGGTAGGGGCGGGCCTGCTCCCGCAGTCGGTCCACGAGGTCCGCCTCGTCGGGCCGGCCGAACGCCTCGGTGTGGACGCGCCGGACGGCGGCCCGGTCGCGCGCCTCTTCGGCCCGGATCCGGAGCGATCGAGGCGTCGCCACGCCGTCAGGGCCGGAGGAGGTCGCCGGGCGGGACCCCGAAGCCGAGCGTGCGCAGGGGGTCGGCTTCTCGGACCGCCCCGGCGACGGCATCGGCGAGGGCGACGCGGACGGGCTGGATGCGGTTGGGCGACCGGCTCGGGTGGACCCGGTTGGTGAGCAGGACGACGAAGAGCTCGCGGTCGGGGTCGATCCAGATGGAGGTGCCCGTGTACCCGGTGTGGCCGTAGGAGCGGGGTCCGAAGAGCGTCCCGGCGGAGGAGCTGCCCTCCTCGGGCGGGCGCCACGTCATCCAGCCGAGCGCCATCGGGTACTGCCCGCGCGGGCTCACGCGGCGGGTGAACGCCTCGATCGTCTCGGGCCGGAGGAGGCGCTGCCCGTAGGCCTCGCCGCCGTTCGTGAGCAGGAAGGCGAAGCGGGCGAGGTCCTCGGCCGTCGAGAACAGCCCGGCGTGGCCGGCGACGCCGCCGAGGAGCCAGGCGGCCTCGTCGTGCACCTCGCCCTGGAGCGTCCGCCGCCGGAACGTCCGGTCCACCTCGGTGGGCACCACGGTGGGGTCGGTGCGGCCCGTCTCGCGGAACGTCGTCCGCGTCATCCCGAGCGGCTCGAAGAACGCCTCCCGCGCGACCACGTCGAGGGGCTGCCCGGTCACGGCCTCGATCACGTCGCCGAGCACGATCATGTCGAAGTCGCTGTAGACGGTCCGGGTGCCGGGCGGATAGCGGAGGGGGTCGGCGTGGATGAAGGCGCGGATGGCCTCGGGCGTCTGGAGGTCGGCGTGCGTGTGGAAGGGGTGGAAGGCTCGCTGCCCGGCCTGGTGCGCGAGGAGGTGGCGCACCGTGACGGCCGCCTTCCCGGCCTGCCCGAAGGCCGGGAGGTACCGGGCGACGGGCGCGTCGAGGTCGAGCCGGCCCTCCTCGACGAGGTGCATGGCCGCGGCCGTGGTGGCGACCACCTTGGTGACGGAGGCGAGGTCGTAGACGGAGCGCGGGGTGACGGCGTCGGCGCGGGCGTAGGTGAAGTGGCCGTAGCCGGCGAGGTGGACGAGCCGGCCGCTGCGGCCGACGGCCACGGCGGCGCCCGGGAAGGCGCGGTTCGCGATGCCGTCCTCGATCACGCGCTCGATGGCCTCGACCACGTCGGCGTCGAGGCCGGCCTCCTCGGGCGGGGCGGGGCGGAGGGCCTGCTGGGCGAGGGCGACGCCCTGCCCGTACCGGTACCGGCCTGGCACCGAGACCGGCAGCCGCCCCTGCACGGGGATGCGCCCGAAGAGGGCGTCGGCGGCGGCGCGCTGGATGGCGTCGGTGCCGCCGTAGCCCGCCACGTAGGCGGCGGGGCGGGGGAGGCCGAGCGGCACGTAGGGGTTGCCGAAGGCGAGGAGGACCACGGGCCGCGGCCCCGCCATCAGCCGCTCGACGAACGCTTTGTGGCGGGCGGGCAGCTCGATTTGGCCGCTCCACGAGCGCACCCGCACGAACGTCGCCACGAGCACGACGTCGTGGAGGGGGGCCTGGGCGAGGGCCTCGGCGAAGCGCTGCGGCGGGTCGTCCTCGCCGAGGCGGCGGTGCGTCGCGGCCCCCCCATCGGGCACGGACGCGGCGACGGCCCCGACGAACGGGAGGCCCGTGCGCTCGTCGTTGCTGTCGTCGAGGACGAGGGTGAGGACGCGGCGCGGGGCGTCGGGGCCCACGAAGGGGAGGGGCCCGTCGGGGGCCTGGACGACCGTGATGGCGCGGCGAGCGATTTCGTCGGCGAGGCGCTCGGAGCGTCGGAGGACGTCGTCGTCGGGGGCGGCGAGGGCGCGGAAGCGGTCGGGACGGGGCGCCTCGGGCGAGGGCGTGGGGGTGGGCCCGCCGCGGCGCTCGTCGGCAGGCGTCGCGGGCGAGACGCGGAGCGGCGTCGCGAGCCCGGCCCAGGCCTTCGCCCGGAGGATGCGGCGGACCGACGCGTCGATGCGGCTCTCGGCGAGGCGCCCGCTGCGGACGGCCGCGAGCACGGCGGCGTGGGCCCGCCGCTCGTCGCGCGTCAGGATGAGCTGGTCCACGCCCGCCTCGAGGGCCGCGACCGCCACCTCGCCCGCGTCGCGCCCGGCGCGGACGCCGGCCATGTCGAGGCCGTCGGTGACGACGAGGCCGGGGAAGCCGAGGTCCTCGCGGAGGAGGCCCGTGATGATGCGGCGCGAGAGCGTGGCCGGGAGGCCGGGGTCGAGCTGGGGGAGGTCGAGGTGCCCCGTCATCACGCTCATCACGCCCGCGTCCACGGCCGCGCGGAAGGGGACGAGCTCGACGGCGTCGAGGCGGTCGCGGTCGAAGGGGAGGACCGGGAGCGCGGCGTGGGAGTCCGTCTCGGTGTCGCCGTGGCCGGGGAAGTGCTTGACCGTGGCGATGAGGCCGCCGTCCTGCATCCCCCGCATGTAGGCCGTCGCGAGGGCGGCCACGAGCGCGGGGTCCTCGCCGAAGGAGCGGACGTTGATGATGGGGTTGAGCGGGTTGTTGTTGACGTCGGCGACGGGGGCGTAGTTCTGGTGGACGCCCATCGCGCGGGCCTCCTCGGCCACCGCCCGTCCCATGAGGTAGGCCAGTTCGGGGCTGCGCGTGGCGCCGAGCGCCATCGGGTTCGGGAAGGCGGTGCCGCCCTCGACGCGCATGCCCGGCCCGAACTCCATGTCCTGGGCCACGAGCAGGGGGATCGCCGTGCGCGCCTGGAGGTCGCGGGTCGCGCGGGCCTGCGTCGCGGCCTCCCCCTTGAAGAAGAGCACGCCGCCGATCATCCCCTCCCGAGCGAGGGCGGTGAGGCGGGCCCACTCGGCGCCGCGCGTGCCCTCGGCCGTGCCGCGGGCGTGCGTCACGAAGAGCTGGCCCACCTTCTCCTCCAGCGCGAGGGTGTCGAGGACGGCCTCGGCCCAGGGCGCCGTGCCGGGCCAGAGCGTGTCGAGGGGGTCCGCCGGCGGCGCGGGCGGCGCGGTCTCGACGACGCGGTCGGAGCGCACGAGGCCGCCGCCCAGGCCGCAGCCGAGGAGCACGAGGAAGAGGGCGACGCCGAGCTTGGTCATCAGGCGAATGAGGCGGGGCCGCGGAGCGGAGCGGGTGGAACGCCGGGTCGCGCAGCCGCGGTCCCGGCGCCCGGTCCGCGCCCGGGGGCCATCCTGCAGTCGGGGGTTAGCGTTCGAGCACCTCGACGGCCTTCGTGCCCTCGGCCACGAGGCGGCCCTCGGCGTCGTAGGCGCGCGACGTGATGAGCATGGGGCCGGGCTGGACCCCCTCGGCGGCGAGGACGCGGTAGCGGCCGTAGGGGTCGTTCGGCGTCGTGCTCACGTTGCCGTCGCCGCTGAACGCCCACGCGTAGTGGACGGCCTCGCCGATCGGCTCCGCGCGAACGTCGACGGTCTCGCCCTCGACCATCAGCTCGGGCGCCTTCACGTACATCGAGCGCACGTCGGACGACGGCCCGATGGGGTCGGGATCGGTGATCGGGTCGGGCGCCGTCAGCGACTCCCGACAGCCGGTGAGGGCGAAGAGAACGAGCAGGATCGGGAGCAAGCGGGTCATGGGAGCGGCGCGGCCGTGAGACGATGAAGCGCGTGTAAAGGAAGGGTACACAAACCGCGCCAGGGGCGCAAGCAGGGGGATCCGGAGATGCCCTGCGTCCACGGCCCGTTCCGCAGAGGAGACTACCGCGCGAGGGAGAGGACGCGGACGTCCGAGAACGCCTCGCCCACCGCCCGCACGGCGTAGACCCCCGCCGGGAGCCCCGAGCCGTCGAAGAGGAGGCGGTGCTCCCGCCCCGGCCCGAGCGGCCCGTCGTGGAGGCGGGCGACCTCGCGGCCGAGCGCGTCGAGGACCGAGACGGCGACGTGCTGGGCCTCGGCCACCGAGAGCGTGAGCGCGGAGCGGCCCGTCGTAGGGTTCGGGGCGGGCGCGCTGAGGGCGTGGGTCGAGACGGCGGCTTGGGCGCTCCCCGGGTCAGCCTCAGGCACGCCGAGCGGAGCGCCGTCCGCCTCCGCTCCCGAGAAGAGGGGGCCGCTCTCGACCGCTCCAGGCCGGGGCTCCTTCGTCAGGGTGAAGGTCTCGGAGTCGACGACGCGGGGGTAGGTGCCGGCGTGGAACTTGACCTCGGCCGTCCCCGAGGGCGCCGCGCCGCGGATGTCCGCGGAGGCCTCGACGGGGGCGGTGGCGCCGGGCGGGACCGTGACGGGGTCGAAGCGTCGGACGGCGACGAGCGTTCCGCTCAGTCGACGCGCGACGGCCCAGAGGTCGAGCGTCTCCTCCTCGTCGGTGGTGTTGGAGACGGTGCCGGAGAAGGTGAGGGTGCCCCCCTCGGGAGGGAACGAGGTCTGGTTCACGCTCCCGTCGAGGAGGAGATCTGGAGCATGGGCGCCCGTGTCGCCCGCTGCGATGGGGGTGTCGGGTGTGGATTCGAAGGCGTACCCGTAGAGGCGTGTGAAAACCGCATTGGGAGTAACGCCAATCCTGAGCCAGCCGAAGTGGCGTTGATCGTCGTCAGCAATAAATCGGACCCCCGCGTAACCCTGCTCGCCGATAAATGGGAATTGCCCGATGGAGCTATATGTACTAAACGAGGCCAGTACAGCAAGTTCGTAGAAGGCATTACTAGCCGAAGGGATGATATCCCCGGTGGTCAGACGACTGGCTACGCCCGACATTCCCAATATGCCATTCTTGGGGCTCGCGCCGTCTGGCAGTATCATGCGAACTCTAACATATAATCCACGCGAGTAATAACAAGTTTCATTACATGCGATGATAACAAAATCGTTAATGTCATCTTGGTTGATGTCTGCAATGTAATATTCGCTGCTATAGGCATTAGGAATGTTGAGTGTGAGGCCCGGGTCAAGTTCGTGATATATCACGGTAGACTCGGAGATGTGATGTTCCGGATCGTGCTCAGACGATTGAACTTGAGCCGCTACCGGATGCAAGACGAACGCGACGCCAGCGGTGGCGGAGTAGGCGGCGAGGCGCTTGGCGAGGGCGGCAGGAAGAGGAACGGACATGGGGAGGCAGCGCTGGAGGCAGGGGAGCGATGCCTCTACGATAAGGCGCACGCCCTGGAGTCCCAAACCCATTCCTCAGCCGAAGATCGGCATCAGAAGAGGCCCGTCATCTGCGCTTGCATCTCACGCGCCGTCCCGGACGGGCGCCCCTCGCGCATGGCCCTGAAGAAGTCCTCGTCGTAGGTGCGCGTCTTGAGCGTGATGGGCATGGGCACGGCGTGCCCGAGGAGGAGCGCCTGCTGCTTCGAGTCGAGCGAGGCGAGGATCTGCCGGAGGCCGGCGGCATTGGGCGTGCCCACGAGCGCGGCGCCGATGTCCTTCTCGTCGTTGAGCTGGGCCACGATCTTGGTCCCGATCTGGCTCAGCACCTCCTCGTCGATCCCGCTCGGCCGCTGGTCCACGATGAGGAGGCTGACGGAGAACTTCCGCATCTCGCGGGCGATCTTGCCGAAGGGCGTCTCGCGCGCCGTCTCGGGGCCGAGGAATTTGTGCGCCTCCTCGATCGTGATGAGGAGCTGCTGCGGGCGGTCGGCCTCGTCCTGCGTCCGCTCGAACGTCTCGTACTTCGCCTCGTAGCGGTCGCGGAGCCGCCGCGTGATCACGTTGGCGACGAGGAGGTAGACGAGGAGGGAGTTGAACCGCCCGAACTCCAGCACCACCGACTTCCCGCCCTCGATGGCCTCGAGCAACTCGTCGAGCACGTCGCGCTTGCCGGCGGCCGACGCCAGGTGGAAGAAGGGGAGCCCGTCGAGGCGGCCGAGCTTCCGCTTGAGCGCGGAGAGGCTGCCGGGGTGGGCGCCCGTCTCCTCGGCCATCGCCTCGATCGCGGCGGGCTCGGCCTGGAGCAGCCGGCTGAGCCAGCGCGGGCCGTACGCCTTCTTCAGCCCGTAGGTGCTCTCCGTCGCCGTCTGGTTGAGGTTGAGCGTCTCGCGGAGCGGGAGCACGTCCTCGGGCTCCACCTGGTCGGCGTAGAGGTGGACCTCGACGTCGGGCGAGCCGCCGCGGCGGCGCGTGCTCTCGGGGTCGAGAGAGAAGATCTGCACCTTCGAGCCGAAGAGCTGCTTGAGGCCGGGGACGAAGGCCGTCCCGGCGTCGCTCTCCTTCCGGGCGCGGTCCCCGTACTCGTTGTGCATGTCGAAGACGAGGTTCACGGCGCGGCCGGTCTTGATGGTGCCGCAGAGGAGCAGCCGCGTGAGGAAGCTCTTGCCCGTGCCGGTCTTGCCGAAGACGGCGTTCGAGCGCTCGACGAACCGGGCGAGGTCGAGGCACACGGGCGTCTCCATCCCGAGCGGCTCGCCGATGTGGAAGAAGCGGTCACCGCCGTCGAGCGCCTCGCTCCCGAAGACGCGGGCCACGTCGTCCTCGGTGGCCTCGCCGACGGCCGAGAAGTGGGCGGGGACGGTCTTGACGGGGAGCACCTCGGCCTTGTCCTCGAAGGCGTCGCGCTCCACCATCAGCATGGGCCGGAGCGTGATCGTTGCGTAGGTGCTCGACCCCTGGAGGATCTGGCGGAGGAGCTCGTCCTCGCGGCCCGGCGGGTGGAGCAGGATGGCCTCGTTGGCCGCCTCGATCCGGAGGTCGGTGATGAGCGAGAAGAAGTCGTAGCGCGCGCCCTCGACGACGACGAACGTGCCGGAGCGGACGGTCTCGACCGAGCGCTCGGGGTTCAGCTTCATCTCGACGCCCTGGCCCAGCGAGCCGTGCGTGAGGACGCCGACGCGGGTGCGGCGGGAGGCAGTGGGTTCCATGCCGGAAGGGTACGAAAAAGGGGAGGCCCTCGGGCCCCCCCTCGTCTCGTCGCGCGCGGCGCTGGGCTACCGCTGGTCTACCGCTCGACGTCCGGCTTCAGCGCGCCGTCGCCGATCTCGCCGCGCTGGCCGAAGAGCTTGTCGAGCACGCCCTCCTTGGTCAGCAGCGCCGTCAGGCCGACGAAGATGGCCTCGCCGAGCAGCTTCCGCACGATGCCGATCCGAAACAGCCCGGTGAGGGCGCGGAAGGCGATGGGGAGCACCAGGAGGACCGCGAAGAAGCCGAGGGCGATTTCGATGAAGGAGCGGGAGGTGGCGTTGTCGAAGGGGTTGGCCATCGGAGGAGCTGAGGGTGAGGGAGAGAGGCGGGGCTGGTACCGACCCACCCGCCGTTGGGGTTCCGAGCGACGACGCGCGCGAAGCGCGCGGGCTCACGGTGCCGCACGGGCCCGCCGACGCGCGAGCGCCACGGCGCCCTCGACGGGCTCGCGCTCGGACGGCGCCGCGTACCACCCCGGGAGGCGGTGGGCGAGGGCCTGGAGGAGGGCCTGGCGGTAGCCGCCCTCCCGGACGAGCCCGCCGAGGAGGGCGACACGCTTCTCCAGCCGTCCGCCGGCCCGGCGGGCCAGCCACGCCGCCTGCTGCGCGAGCGCGTCCGTCTCGGCATCGAGGAGGCCCCCGGCGACGGCGTCGCCGGGGGCGGTGGCGAGGAGGAGCGGGGCGAGGGCGGCGAGATCGCCGCCGTCGTAGGCCCAGCCGAGGAGGGCGTCGAGGGTGTCGAGGGCGTGGTCCTCGGCGAGACGGGCGGTGAGGCGAGTGGGCGGGCCGCCGTCGTGGTGGGTGCAGGCGGCGCGGAGCGTGGCGCGGCCGAGGGCCGTGCCGCTCCCGGCGTCGCCGAGGCGGGAGCCCCAGCCGCCCGCGCGCAGCGTGGCCCCCGCCGCCGTCCGGCCGTAGACGATGGAGCCGGTCCCGGCGATCACCACGATCCCGGTCTCCTCGCCGAAGGCCGCCTCCAGGGCGATCTCGGCGTCGTGGACGACGGTGACGGGGACGTCCTCGCTGAGGGAGAGCCGGCCGCGCAAGGTCGCCTCGATCCGGTGGGCCACCGCGGGGTCGCCGGCACCGGCGAGGCCGGCCGCGAGGCCACCCAGGCGGACCTCCGGGAAGGCCCCGAGGGCGTCGGCGAGGAGGGCGCCGAGGCGCTCGGTCGCCGCGTCCACGCCGTCGCGCCGGACGTTGACGCCGGGGCCGGTGCGTTCCACCACCGCCTCGCCCCCTTCGATGCGCAGCGCCGTTTTCGACCCGCCCGCGTCGACCCCGACGAAGAGGGGGGGCGCGGCGCTACTCACGGGGCGGTCGGAGCGTGAGGGGGTCGCGGAGCGGCGCGTCCCGGCGGAGGACGCGGACACCGGTGGAGTCTGGCGCGGGTCCGTCGCCCGGGAGGAGCCCGTCCGCCCCCGAGGCCGAGGTGGGAACGACGAGCGTCGAGCCGTCCCCCGTCGTGGTCCAGGCCGTCCAGACCGCTGGCGCGGGCTCCCGCCCGAACACGAGCGAGGGGCCGAGGCGGAGCGCCGTCGGATGCCCGCCGGGTCCCTGCGCGACGGGCTCGAAGCGCGCCCCCGCCGGACCCCCCGGTCCGAGGCCCGTGCTCCACACCGGCTGCCGACGCGCCCCGGGCTGCACGTGCTCCCACCGCCACCCGCTCGGCGCCAGGCCCGGGGGCGGCCCCGGAGTTGCCCCCGGGCGGGGGGGGGGGGGGGGGGGGCTGCGGGGGGGGCG
>JAWWCA010000073.1:0-15378 GCA_033720695.1 Rubricoccaceae bacterium | reverse complement strand
TCGGAAGCGCGTGCGCAGCGCCGAGGCGATGCTGGAGGAGATCGGCAAGCCCAGCCGCGCCGACCGCTACGAGCGGTGGGGCCACCTCCTCATGGCGCAAGCGACGGCCGAGGGCCCGGGCCGTGCCGAGATCACGCTCCCCGACCTCCTTGCGGAGGGCGACGCCCACGCCCGCCCCGTCACGATCCCGCTCGACCCCGCGCGCTCGGCCGTCGAGAACGCCGAACGCTTCTCCCGGAAGGCGCGGCAGGCGCGCGAGGCCCGCCGACACGCCGAGGCGCGCTGGGAGGGCGTGCAGCACGAGGCCGACGACGCCGGGGCCCTCCTCGACCGCCTCCGCGCCCTCACCCGCTATGACGCGCTCCAGGCGTTCCTGAAGGAGGAGGCCGACGCCCTCGGCCGCATCACGCGCCCCGAGGCCGTCGGCGAGGCGCGCCTGCCCTACCGCCGGTTCGACGTGCAGGGCTGGGAGGTGCGCGTCGGCAAGAACGCCCGGTCGAACGCCGAGTTGACGACGCGCCACGCCGGGCCGCACGACCTCTGGCTCCACGCCCGCGGCGTGGCGGGCTCGCACGTGGTGGTGCACCGGCCGAGCCGGACGGCCGAGGTGCCGACGCCCGTCGTGGAGACGGCCGCGCGCCTCGCCGCCCACTTCAGCACGGCCAAGTCGCAGGCGCTCGTGCCGGTGCAGGTGACCGAGCGGAAGTATGTCCGCCCCATCAAGGGCGGCGCGCCCGGCCTCGTGCGGGTCGACCGGGAGGACGTCCTGCTCGTCGAGCCCCGCCTCCCCGGCTAGCGAGAGGGCCTGCCGGAGAATGAGAGAAAGCGCGAGCGGGTGCGGCCGTAGCTTGGCGCCGCGCCGGGGAGGTCTCCCCGGGTCCCCTCTCTCCTCCCCTCCCGATCCATGACCTGGTGGGAAGCCGCCGTCCTCGGCCTGGTCCAGGGCCTCGCCGAGTTCCTCCCGATCTCGTCCTCCGGCCACCTCGTCCTCGGCCAGTACCTCCTCGGCATCGACGAGCCTGACATCACCTTCGAGGTGTTCGTCCACTTCGGCACGACGCTCTCGATCCTGACGGTCTACTGGTCGCGCATCGTCCGCATCCTCCGCGACGGCGCCGGGGCGCGGGCGCGGCCGGCGGCCTGGCGCGAGGCCGTCCGCCCCGGCCCCATCGAGCGCGCCCGCGGCGACGCCCTGGAGCCTGAGCCGCAGCCGGAGCAAGAGCCGCAGCCGGGCGGGGGAGCCGTGCCGTCGCTCCGCCTCATCCTCTACATCCTCGTCACGATGGTGCCGACGGGGGTGGCCTACGTCTTGTTCGAGGAGCCGCTGGAGGCGGCCTTCGCCGACCCCCGCCTGGTGTGTGGGATGCTCCTCGTGACGGGCGCGCTCCTGCTCCTCACCCGCCTCCGCCCCTCGCCCGACGGCGTGCTCTCGCCGCTCAAGTCGGTCCTCGTGGGGGTGGCGCAGGCGGCCGCGCTCATCCCCGGCATCTCGCGCTCGGGCTCGACGATCTGCACGGCCATCTACCTCAACGTGGACCGCAAGGAGGCGGCCGACTTCTCGTTCCTCATGCTGCTCCCCGTCGTGCTCGGCGCGACGCTGCTGAAGGTGCTGGACCTCGCCGAGACGGGGGTGTCCGGGAGCCTCGTCGCGCTCGGGCTCGGGACGCTCGTGGCCTACGTCTCCGGCATCGTCGCCATCCGGGCGGTCGTGATCCTGGTGCAGCGGCGGTCGCTGCAGTACTTCGCGTTCTACTGCTTCGCCGTCGGCATCCTGGGCCTGGTGTTCATCGGGTAGCGGGCGCTCCCGGCGGGGCGCATCGGCAGGGGCGTCCGCCTCTACCTGCCCGGCACGGGATCCGAAACGCGTGTGCGTCTCGCGTCCTCTCGGCCTCCGTCTCAAAACGAGATATAGCGGGAGGCGGCGGAACGAGGGGGGCGCAGAGCGAGCGGCTAAGGGGGGCGGATGGGGGCGGGGTGTGATGTGTGCAGCGGGGCGGGGACCGAACGCGTTTCCTGCACCCCGACCGCTCCGCCCCCATGACCTATCGGTTCTTCGTTGTCGACGACGACAAGCATTACGCCCGGCTCCTCTCCTACCGCCTCGACAAGGACAAGGCCCACGAGGTCCGCGTCTTCCACACCGGCGAAGCGCTCCTGGACGAGCTCGACGCCCAGGTCCCGGACCTCGTCTTCCTCGACATCATGATGCCCGGGATCGGGGGGATGGAGACCCTCCGCCGCCTCCGCCTCCTCCACCCGGACCTCCCCGTCGTCATGATCTCGGCGCAGGGCACCGTCGACGTCGCCGTCGAGTGCATGCGCGGCGGCGCCGACGACTACATCACGAAGGGGCAGGACGACCTCATCAAGCTCGACGCCGTCGTCAAGCGCTACCGCGAGCGGATCAAGCTGGCGCGCGAGGTCGAGGCCCTCCGCGGCGAGGTGGCCGAGAAGTACGGGCTCGACGAGATCGTCGGCGACAGCCCCGCGATGGAGGGGGTCTACCGCCTCATCCAGAAGACGCTGCGCGGCAACCTGACCGTCGCCATCCAGGGCGAGAGCGGGACGGGCAAGGAGCTCGTGGCCCGCGCCATCCATTTCAACACCCATGCGCCCGGCCGCGGCGCCGCCGATGGGCCGGGCCCGTTCGTCGTCGTCAACTGCGCCGCGATCCCCAAGGAGCTCATGGAGAGCGAGTTCTTCGGCCACGAGAAGGGCTCGTTCACCGGCGCCCACAGCCGCCACATCGGGAAGTTCGAGCAGGCCGACGGCGGGACCATCTTCCTCGACGAGGTGGGCGAGCTCGACCTCGGGCTCCAGGCCAAGCTCCTCCGCGCGCTCCAGAACCGCGAGATCACCCGCGTCGGCGGCAACGAGACCATCCGGTTCCAGTGCCGCGTGATCTCGGCCACCAACAAGGACATCCTCCAGATGGTGGCCGACGGGACGTTCCGAGAGGACCTCTACTACCGGCTGTTCCAGTTCCCGGTCCAGCTCCCGCCGCTGCGCGAGCGCGGGCAGGACGTCCTCCTCCTCGCCCACGACTTCCTCAAGCGCTACGGGCAGGAGCACCCCGAGTTCAAGGCCAAGCGGTTCAGCCCCGAGGCCACGCGCGCCATCCTCGGCCACGCCTGGCCCGGCAACGTCCGCGAGCTCAAGAACGCTGTCGAGCGCGCCATCCTCATCTCCGACGGCGAGGCCATCGAGGTGGCGGACCTCCTCCTCGACGGCCTCAACGCCGTGGCGCCGTGGACCGAGCGCACGCACAAGGCCGCCGCGCCTGCCCCCGCGGGCGACGGGCAGGCCGCTGCCGCCGGGGAGCCGGCGCTGGTGGTGGCGGAGGCCCCGGGCGACGCCGAGGCCCCGGCCGGGCCGTTCCACGGGGACGAGATCGTCCCGCTGGAGGAGCTCAAGCGGCGGGCCGTCGAGCAGGCCTACCGGGTGTGCGAGGGGAACGTGGACCGCGCCGCCGTCGAGCTCGGCATCGGCCGGGCCACGATGTACCGGCTCCTGAAGAAGTACGAGGTCAGCACAGAGTCGGCCGGCGAGTAGGCCGGGTCGCCCCTGGCGTGACGGCGGCGCAACACCGTCCGCCCGTTTGTCCGTAGTCTTCCGCCGCGCCCGGAGCGCCCGGCGCGAAGCTCTCACGGACCCCGGACCCCCGATGCGGCTCACCGACTACGAGCGCCAAGCCCAGCGCGAGATCGAGCGCTGGGAGCGCGGCGCCGCCGACTCCCTCTTCACCCAGGCCCTCGACCTCGCCATGCGCCCGTTCGACTGGGCCATGGACCGGTTCGTGCCCGAGAGCCTGGTGGACGCCCTCGGCGAGGCGCTCAACGCCGCCCTCGGCACGCTCAACGACGCCTCCGAGTGGACCTACGACGCCGACGACCTCCTCGCGAGGGCCCGCGAAAAAGGGATCGAGGTCGAGAGGGTCGAGGACCTCCGCGACCGTCCGCTGGAGGAACTCGACCGGCTCGCCCGCTCGCTCGTCTCCCAGAACGCCCTGATGGCGGCGCTCTCCGGCGGCGGGGCCGGCCTCGGCGGCGCCCTCTTCGTGGCGGCCGACGTGCCCGTGCTGTTCACGGTCAACTTCCGGCTGATCCAGCAGATCGGCGCCGCCTACGGCTTCCCGATGCGGGGGCCGGAGTTCAAGCCGCTCGTCCTCGCCATCTTCAACGTGGCCGCGAGCGGGAGCCGCGAGGCCAAGAGCGACGCGCTGCGGGAGCTCAGCGTGGCCGGGGCGGCGTTCGCGCACGGCTCGGGCTACAAGGGGCGCCCGGCGCAGGGGACGTTCCGCGAGCAGGTGGGCCACGTGCCGCGCGAGATCGCGAAGAGCCTCGCCGCGCGGAAGCTGGCGCAGATGATCCCCGTGGCCGGGGCCGCCGTGGGGGCGGGCGTGAACTACTGGTTCACGGACCAGACGGCCGAGACGGCGCTGATGCTCTTCCGCGCGCTCTACCTCGAACGCAAAGAGCGCGTCTGAGGGTCGTGGACAACGAGATCCTCTCGTATTTCGAGATGTGCCAGCGCGAGGGCAAGAGCCTTCAGCAGGGCATGAACTTCGGGATCGGCGGGGACCACTCCGTCATCCTGACCTCGGTGAGGCCGAATGCCCCTTACAACGACCGGTTTGAGGACGGTGGGACCGTCCTGATCTACGAGGGCCACGATGCGCGGCGTGGTCGGGGTAGGCCCGATCCCAAGACGGTGGACCAACCTGCTGTGTACCCGACGGGCACGCTCACGCAGAACGGTCGATTCCACGTCGCCGCATCCGAATACAAAGCCGGAGCACGAGAGCCCGAGCGAGTTCGCGTTTACGAAAAGTTGCATTCTGGAATCTGGTCTTACAACGGACTCTTCCATCTTGTGGACTCGTGGCAGGAGGAGTCCGGCGGGCGCGCCGTGTTCAAGTTCAAGCTCGTGGCCGTTGCCGAGGAAGCCCCGACGGCGGCGAAACGTCCGCCGCCACGCCGACGGATGATCCCTTCCTCGGTGAAGCGGGAGGTCTGGAAGCGGGACCGTGGCCGCTGTGCGGTATGTGGTGCACAGGACGAACTCCACTTCGACCACGTGATCCCCTATTCAAGAGGCGGTGCCTCCGCGACAACAGAGAACGTTCAGATCCTTTGCGCAAGACACAACTTGGGCAAGGGATCTCGAATCGAGTAAGGCTGTGGAGAGCCGGCGTCAGCGTGGATCGACTGTGGAGCGAGCCCATCCGCTATCACCGCGTGCTCTACGAGGCCGCTCAAGCTGCGTGATTCCGCAGTAGAACGCCCCAGCCTGCCATGCGGAAGGCCGGGGCGTATGCGCCACATAAGAACGGAGGACCGTTTAGTCGCTGTCCGCGCGGGCGGTGTCGGCGTCCTCGAAGAGCGGGAGGTACTCGCCGTAGCCTTCGGCGGCGAGCTGATCCACGGGGATGAACCGCATGGCGGCCGAGTTCATGCAGTAGCGGAGGCCCGTCGGCTCCGGGCCGTCGTCGAAGACGTGGCCGAGATGGGAGTCGGCGCCGGCCGAGCGGACCTCGGTGCGAAGCATGCCGAGCGAGCGGTCGGCCACCTCCACGACGTTGTCGGGCTCGAGCGGGCGGGTGAAGCTCGGCCAGCCGGTCCCGGACACGTACTTGTCGAGCGACGAGAACAGCGGCTCGCCGGAGACGACGTCCACGTAGATGCCGGCCGCCTTGTTGTCCCAGTACGCGTTGTCGAACGGCGGCTCGGTCCCGTCCTCCTGCGTCACGTGGTACTGCAGGGGCGTGAGCGCGGCGCGGAGGGAGTCTTGGTCGTAGAGCGGCTCGGAGGCCATCGCACCGCTGGACTGCGCGTTCGAGGAGGTGCTCGGGGCGCAGCCGGCGAGGGCGAAGAGGGCCGCGAGGGCGAGCGCGAAAAGGGGTCGGAACGTCATGTCGGTCGAGGGTTCGCTTCAGAAAGGAGCTTGCTTCGGTTCACCTGTCATCCTGAGCGGAGCGGTGGATCTAGCTGCAAGCGGCTCCGTAGTCCGATGGGGCCACCGTCAGGTCGGGCGGAGATCCTTCGACTTCGTTCGCTGCGCTCACTCCGCTCAGGATGACAAGCAGGGAGTGGGGGCGCTCAGTACGTGCCGATGGCGGGGTCTTCCCCGGCCTCGTCGCCCCAGATGGCTTCGAGGCGGGCGTCGCGGCCGCAGCCGGCGCGGTAGGAGGTGTAGCGGTCGGGGTCCTTGAGCCAGAAGTCCTGGTGGTAGGCCTCGGCCGGGTAGAACGGCGCCGCGCCCAGGATCTCGGTCACGACGGCCGGCTCGAAGCGCGCCTCGACCTCCGCCTTCGAGCCCTCGGCGAGGCGTCGCTGCTCGGCGTCGAGGGCGAAGATGGCGGAGCGGTAGGAGGGCCCGCGGTCGCAGAACTGGCCGTCGTCCTGGAACGGGTCGATGTTGCGCCAGAAGATCTCGAGGAGGCGGTCGTAGGAGACCACGTCGGCGTCGTAGATGACCTGGACCACCTCGTAGTGCCCGGTGCCGCCGCGCGTCACCTGCGCGTAGGTGGGGTTGGGGACGGTGCCGCCCGCGAAGCCGGAGACGACGGCGAGGATGCCGTCGCGGCCCTCGTAGGCCGTCTCGGCGCACCAGAAGCACCCGGCCGCGAAGAGCGCCGTGTCGGGGTTGGCCACGGCCGCAATGCGCGCGTCGCGTGCGGCTACGGCCTCGGGGTCTTCCATCGGGGGCGGGGCGCCGGCCGCCTCGTCGGTCTGCGCCGTCGCGTGGGGGTCGGCCGCGCAGGCGAGGACGAGGAGGAGCGGGAGGAGGAGCAGGAGGCGGGGCATGGACGGTGGGGCAGAGCGCGTGAGGACAACGGGAGCGGGGGGCCGATGTTGCCGCCCGACGGCCGTCCGGCGGTCACGAAAGCGTCACGTCCTCCAACCGCCGCGGGCGTGGGGCGTTGCCGGTTCACCCGCTCTTCCCGCGGGATTCCGGCACTGGGAAACGATCTTCCCGGGCGCTCCGGCGTACAGGGGCCGCGGCCCCGTCCTCCGCCACCGCTCTCTCCCCTCGCCTCTCCCGTGCCCCTCGTCGCCATCGTCGGCCGGCCCAACGTCGGCAAGAGCACGCTGTTCAACCGCTTCACCGAGGCGCGCGAGGCCATCACGCACGACGCGCCCGGCGTGACGCGCGACCGCCTCTACGGCGAGGCCGAGTGGACCGGCCGCGTGTTCGACCTCGTGGACACCGGCGGCCTGGTGCCGCGCAGCGAGGAGCGCTTCGAGGCCGCCATCCGCGAGCAGGTCCACCTCACCCTCGACGAGGCCGACGTCATCCTCTTCGTCGGCGACGTGACGACGGGGATCACCGACCTCGACGAGGAGATCGCCGGGCGGCTGCGGAAGGCGGAGCAGCCCGTGCTCGTCGTCGCCAACAAGGCCGACAACCCGGAGCGGCGGCTGGAGGCGGCCGAGTTCTACCGCCTCGGGCTCGGCGAGGTCTACCCCGTCAGCGCCACGAGCGGCTCCGGCTCCGGCGACCTCCTCGACGCCGTCGTCGCCGCGCTCCCCGAGGCGGCCCCGGAGGACGACGAGGACGAGGCCCCGCGCATCGCGTTCATCGGCCGGCCCAACGTGGGGAAGTCGTCGCTCGCGAACCGGCTCCTCGGCGAGACCCGGAGCATCGTCACCGAGGTGGCCGGGACGACGCGCGACGCCGTCGACGCCCGGATGGTCCACGACGGCCGCGAGATCGTGCTCGTGGACACGGCCGGGCTGCGGAAGAAGGCGCGCGTGCGCGAGAACGTCGAGTTCTACTCCGTCCTCCGCACCGAGCGCGCCATCCAGCACTGCGACGTCGCCGTCCTCCTCCTCGACGCCGAGCAGGGGCTCGAGACGCAGGACGCCCGCGTGCTCCGCGAGGCCGAGGGCATGAAGAAGGGGCTCGTCATCGCCGTGAACAAGTGGGACCTCGTCGAGAAGGAGACGAACACGGCGCGGGACGTCGAGGCGGCCGTGCGCGAGCGGCTCGGGATGCTCGACTACGTCCCCTTCGTGTTCGTCTCGGCGCTCACCGGCCAGCGCGCCACGAAGGTGCTCGACGCCGCGCTCCGGGTCTTCGACGAGCGCGCCAAGCGGGTCCCGACGGCGAAGCTCAACGAGGCCGTGCAGGCGGCGGTGCAGGCGCAGCACCCGCCGAGCTACCGGGGCGCCTACGTCCGGATCAAGTACGCCGCGCAGGTGCGCGAGCGCCCGCCCGTCTTCGCGTTCTTCTGCAACCACCCCCAGGGCATAAAGGAGAGCTACCGCCGTTACCTGGAGAACCGGCTGCGCGGCGCCTTCGGCTTTGAGGGGGTCCCGCTCACCCTCACGTTCAAACGGAAGTGACCACCACCCCGACCGCCATGACCCCGACGAAGACGCTCATCCTCCTCCTCGTCGTCCTCGCCCTGTCCGGGTGCGCTCGCCTCCGCAACCTGCCCGGCGGCCCCCTCGGCGGCCCGCCCGGGATGCCTGTTCCGGCTGGCGACGCGCCGGACCCCCGGCCCGTCGTCGTCACCGGGGCCGAGCTCGACCCCCTCCTGGGTGTGGCGCCGGACGACGTCGTGGCGTTCGTCTTCGAGCGGGGGCAGTGGCGCCAGATCGCCGTCCAGGTGGACGAGCGGTTCGTCTACGATCCCGCTGTGGGCTACCGCGGCCTCGACCTCCGCCGCGACCCGACGGGGGCGATGAGGGCGCTCGGCTACGCCGACCCCGGCACCCTCGTCGGGTCCGACCCCAACCGCGACCTCGACGCCGACGACGAGGTGGCCCTGCTCCTGGCCGACTTCGGGGCCGAGGGCGTGGGGCATCCGGAGGGCGTCGTGGCCCGGACCGGCACCGAGGTCGCGGCCACGGCCGGCGGCGCCACGCGCTACGCCTACCTCTACCGCCGCGCGACCCCGCGCCTCGACCCCGCCGCGGGCGCCGACCTCGTCCGCTACGACCCATCGTTCCGGCGCGGCTCCTACCGCCAGGCCTACGACCGCGAGGGCCGGTCCCCACCGCGGCGCCCGCGCCTCGTCCGCGACCCCTACGTCTCGAACCCCGAGAACACCACGGTCCGGACGCCCTACTACGCGCTCGGCTTCTCGGACCGCTGGATCCTCAACGAGCTTCGCATCGAGAACGGCCCGGACATCCTCGACGTGGACGTGATGGGGAGCCCCATCGGCAACTGCGCCCGCTCGCCCTACACGGCCTCGCTGGGCCGCGGCGCCTTCCTCGTCAACCGGGACGGGCCGGTCCGCGGCATCCGCCGCGTCATCGGGTTCAACAGCGGCTCGCTGACGGAGGTGGAGTGGGTGTTCTACCCGCGCCTCGCCGAGGCCCGGCTGACGCTGCGCGTCCACCCGCTCCCGGGCCCCGCCGTCTACATCGACCACAGCGCCGCGGCCCAGGGCATGCGCCTCCGCACCTCCACCAGCAACTGGGTCGAGATCGACGGGCGGCCGGACCGGCTCGGCGGGGCGGCGCCGGCGTGGGCCATGGTCACGGGCCGCCAGGGCAGCTACGTCGTGGACTACAGGGTCGAGTCGTCGGGCCTCCGGCTCCCGCCCGTCGTGGGCGTGTACGAGGACGACGCCCGCCCGCGCGCCACCCCCTGCCTCCTCGACGGCTCCTTCTACGGCGCCCACGGCCTCCGCCTCGGCGGCGAGATCGCGAACACCGACCCCAGCCGCGGCCGCGCCGGCGACCTCCGCATCCGCCGCCGGTTCGCCTTCGGCGGGAACCCGGAGGCGTCGCTGCGGGCGCTCCAGGAGGAGGTGCGCGTCCGGGCGCGGCCGGTCCGCGGGGGGGCCTAGAGGCCGAACCCGGTCTGCCCCCCGGCGTATCTTCCGCCCCCTCGCACACCCCTCGCCCGCTGCCCGGCACCCCGGTCAACAACGCCACCCCCGACGAGCGGAAGCACAACTTCTGGGAGCGACTCTACCTCCCCGAGATCTTCAAGGGCCTCGGCTACTCCGCCAGCAAGGTGAAGCTGGAGAGCTACGCCTTCGAGTACCCCGAGGAGCAGTTCTACCCGCCCGACGCCTACCGCGGCCGCCCGGTGCTCGTGGAGGAGGAGGGGCGGCCCCGCTGCGTCGCCTGCGGGCTCTGCGCCCGCTCCTGCCCCCCGCTCGCGATCTCGATGCAGGCGCACGAGGTGTTCGACGACATCAAGGAGCGCGAGCCGGAGTGGTTCGAGATCAACATGCTCCGCTGCATCTACTGCGGCTACTGCGAGGAGGTCTGCCCCGAGGAGGCTATCGTGATGTCGAAGGAGTACGACATGACCTTCCAGAGCCGCGACGAGGCCGTCTTCGGGCTCGACCGGCTCCTCTACCCCAAGGAGCGGCTGACCGACCGGCTCGACTGGCTCGCGCGCCGGAAGAACCCGCAGTTCGGCCAGCGGTGGGACTTCCAGGAGGAGAACAACATCCACACCCTCCGCAACCGGCTCGACTACATCGCGCTCGTCGAGAACGCCGTGGACGAGGCCGACGAGGAGGAGCCCTCCAACACGGAGGTGATCGAGGAGGAGGTGTGAGGCGCGACGCGGGAGGCGCGTGTCGCCGCCCCCTGGACGCACGGAGCAGCATGGACGTGGACCTCGACCGATACCGCGAGCCCTCGCGCGACCCCGCCGCCGTCGCCGACCGCCGCGCTGCGCTCCTCGACCAACTCGGCTGGCTCGCCGACGAGGCCGCCGCGCTCGCGCCGGTGCTCGGCCGCCTGCCCGCGTGGGCGCTCGAGGGCGCCCCGCTGCCCGGCGACCGCTCCGTCAAGGAGACGCTCGCCCACCTCGCGCGGCTCGACCGCGAGGGCTACCCCCGCTGGCTCGGCGCCCTGGAGGCGGGCGAGGCGCTCGCCGCCCCCGAGGTGCCGAGAGCTCCCCGTGCCAACGAGCGCGACGTCGACGCGCTGATCGAGGACCTCCGTCGCGCGCGGGCGGATCTCATCGCGCGCGTGGAGGTGATCCCCGAGCCGGCATGGGCCCGCGAGGGGGCCCTGGAGGGCGAGCCCGTCCGGCTCGACGACCTCCTGCTCCGCATCGTCCGCCACGACGCCGACGCGCTCCGCGCGCTCGCCTACCGCCTCCACGAGGCGAAGCTGACGGACCGCCCGCAGGACCTCCCGAAGTAGGCGGGCGCGGCGGGTCGCGCATCTTCGGTCGGTCCCCGCTGGGCTGAGAACCGGCGGATCCGTATGTTGCGCGAGCGGCCCGGCCCGACGCTGGCGTGCTCCAGGCCGCCCGTCGGCGGAGCCGCGCCGGCGCGCCCCGCCTGCCCTCGCCTGTCCACCCGCTGCATGGCCTCGAAGTCCGGCGCCTCCTACGACGACCTCGCCACCGCCTTCCGGCACCGGCACCTCCAGCCGCTCTACTTCTTCTACGGCGAGGAGGGGTTCCTCATGGACGAGCTGCAGGCGCTCCTCATCGAGCACGCCCTGGCCCCACCCGAGCGCGACTTCAACCTCGACGTGGCCTACGGGCCGGAGGCGAGCGCCCCCGCCCTCCTCGCGCAGTGCGCCCAGTACCCGATGATGGCCGAGCGGCGCGTCGTCGTGGTGCGCGCGTTCGAGAAGCTGGAGGAGAACCGCCTCTTCACGGCCTACGCCGAGCGGCCGAACCCGCACGCCGTCGTGCTGCTCCTGTGCAACGGGAAGCCGAACCTCTCGCACCACCCGTACCGCGCGCTGAAGCAGCACGCGGTCTGGGCCGAGTTCAAGCCGCTCTACGACCGGCAGATGCCGGGCTGGATCGCGCAGCGGCTGAAGGCGAAGGGGTACAAGCCCGAGGGCGCCGCCGCGCAGATGATCGCTGAGGCCGTCGGGCCGGACCTCCGCACGGCCGCCACCGAGGTGGACAAGCTGGCGGCCTACGTCGGCGAGCAGAAGCGGGTGACGGAGGACGACGTGATCCGCGCCGCGGGCCACTCCCGCGAGCACAACGTGTTCGAGCTGCAGAAGGCGATCGGGCAGGGCGAGCACGCCCGGGCCCTCGCCATCTGCGAGGCGCTCCTCGGCCAGGCCGCGAACCGGCGGAGCGAGGCCATCGGGATCGTGGCCGTCCTGGGGGCCTACTTCACGCGGCTGTGGAAGCTCTCGGGGTGCCTCCGGCGGCGGATGCCCGAGAAGGAGATGGCCCGCCACATTGGCGTGAGCCCGTTCTTCCTCCGCGAATACCTCACCGCTCTCCGCTCGTTCCACGCCCCCGACCTCGCCCGCGCCTTCGAAGCCCTCCTCGCCGCCGACGACGAGCTCAAAGGGGGGTCGAAGCGCGACGCCCGCCTGGTCCTCACCCTCACCCTCACCCGTCTGCGTCTCCGTCAGTCAGGGACCTCCTGAGTCTTGCCCCACCAACCGCCTCTGCGCGCAATAAACCCACGGTGCCCGAGGTTCTCCTCGGGATCGGTTGTTTAGCCGAACATCGAGGCACGGTCCTTGTCCGATCCCCGGGCGCTGACAAACTTGCTGCGGCGCCGCACGCAGCCCCCGCCACCAGAGAGAGCCTCTTATGCCCAGCACGCTGAAGAAGCAAACGTTCACGAAGGCCAACCGCCTCCAGAACGCCGCCAACAAGAACTACGACACCCTCGTCCAGATGACCGACGAGGACCTCATGTCGCAGTTCCAGGCGGGTACGGTCGAGGCCTTCGACATCCTCGTGAGCCGGTACAAGGATCCGCTCACGAACTACATCTACCGCTTCCTCGGTGACATGAAGGAGTGCGAGGACCTCCTTCAGGAGACGTTCCTCCGGGTCTACCGCAACCGTCACTCCTACCGCCGCATCGCGAAGTTCTCGACGTGGCTCTACACGATCGCCGGCAACCTCGCCCGCTCGGAGTACCGGAAGCGGAAGCGCCGCCGCCTTTACTCCCTCCAGTCCGTCAACCGCGACGACGAGGAGTACGAGGTCGAGATCCCGGACGAGACGTTTTCGCCCGACACCCACACCGAGAGCACGATCCAGGACCGCCACATCCAGGACGCCCTCAAGCAGATCCCCGAAGAGTTCCGGGAGGTCGTCGTCCTCCGCGACGTCCAGCAGCTCGCCTATGAAGAGATCGCCGAGATCACCGGCCTCCCGATGGGCACCGTCAAGAGCCGGATCAACCGCGGCCGGACGAAGTTGCAGGGCCTGCTCAAGGAGGTCTACACCCCGAGCACGAACTAAGACCTGAGCCAGAGCGCACGAGGCCCGAGTGCCTGTGTGCTCTGCGCGCGGACCGACGCCCCCGCCCTCCACGGTCCGCGCCTCGCCGGCCAGCCGCCCCCTCGGCTGGCCGGCCCTTTTTTGCGCTCTCACACGCGCTCCACACGCGGCGCTTGCTTGGGCCTCGAGCCGCGCGGTACCTTCGCAGCCCTTCTCGGGCCCTTAGCTCAGCGGTTTAGAGCGCTCGCCTCACACGCGAGAGGTCGCAGGTTCGAATCCCGCAGGGCCCACACCCGACGCCCAGTGCCGATCCGCCGATGGCGGGCGGCCGAAGAGGCGGTGCGGGCGCGGTGTCGCAGAAGCCGGCGTCAGGTTCCCGCTGTGGCCTACCGAGTCTGCGGCCCGGCACTCGGGGGCGGGGATCCCTGCGCCGCGCGGTGGAAGAGCAGGGCCGATCCGGCCCACAGCGCGACGAAGAACCACAGCGCCACGATCTCGACCGGCTCGCTCGACGGGGACGTCAGCCCAGCGACGAGCGCGCCCACGGCGACCGACGCCTGAGCGAGCGCCGTCGCAGCCATCGCGCGGGCCATCCCGCGGGGGCGGAAGCGCGCGAGGAGCGCGCCGACGAACCCGACCGCGAGCACGCCGACGAAGAGGAGGTTGACGCTGTCGTCCTCGGACCCGATGACGCCAACGGCTCCGTTCACCCAGACGAGGAGGAACGCGGCGGCGAGCGCGAGGCCGACGGCCCACCGGTACGCGGTGTCGTTCGACGTCCTCGTGGCGAGTTCCATCGCGATCCCGACCCCGAAGAGGAGGGCGCCGGCGATCACGAAGTCGGCCACGCTCCAGTCCACCTCGTCGGTGGCGAGCGTCGCGATGAGGGGGACGAGGAGGACGAGTGCGGCGGCTGCCCAGGCGGCTTTCCGCCAGCGGCTCCCGTGCGGTCCAGAGCCTGGGCGGTCTGTCGGTGTCCTGTGTGCGTCGTGGGTCATGAAAGGGGGGAGTTGGGTCGATGAGCGGTTTAACTTGCGAACGGGCTGCATGAGCGGCATGAGCACCGTCTGAGATCTCTGTGAGCATGGCTGAGGACCCCCTGACCTATCGCTTCGGCGACTTCCGCCTCGATGTCGCCAACCGACAGCTCTGGCGAGGCGAGGACCGGATCGACCTCAACGCCCGCTACTTCGACGCCCTCACGCTCCTGGTGCAGGAGCACGGGCGGCTCGTGCCGAAGGACCGGTTCTTCGCCGAGGTCTGGGACGACGTCGTCGTCAGCGACAGCGCGCTCACGCAGTGCATCAAGGATGTCCGCAAGGGGCTCGGAGACGACGCCGCGTCGCCCCGCTACATCGAGACGGTCCCGCGGCACGGCTACCGGTTCATCGAGCCGGTGGTGGTCTCCCGGGGGGGCGGTGCTCGGTCCGACCCGATGGGCACCGCGCTGACGAGGGAGAGCCCCCCGCGCAGCGACGCGACCGCGTCTCCGGCCGAGCGACCCGAGGCGCGCACCGCACGAGGCGTCATCCGCGCCGCCATGCAGTGGGGGGGCATCGGGGCCCTCGGCGGAGGGTTCGCGGGCGTGTTGGGAGGGCTGCTCTACGGATCCGCGCTGGCCTATGCGCCCGCCGGCCCTGGGCTGGGCACAGCCTCCGTCCTCGTCGTGCTCCTCAGCCTCAACATCCTCGTGGGGGGTGTGGGCGGCTTCGGGGTGAGCCTCGGGATGGGCGCGGCGGACCACGTCCTGCACCGCTCTCTCGGAGGGACAGTCGCCGGGGCTGCCCTCGGCGGGCTGCTCGTCGGCGGAGCGGCGAAGCTGCTCGGGGTGGACGCCTTCCACCTCCTCTTCGGACGCGCGCCCGGCGGGATGACCGGGGGGCTGGAGGGGGCCGCCCTCGGCGCTGCCCTTGCCCTGGGCGCGCGGCTGGGCGAGGCCTTCCACAGCACCCCGCGCTGGCGGCCCGTGGCGGGAGCCGGGGTCGCGGGGGCCGTGGCCGGGGCCCTCATCCCCCTCGCCGGGGGCCACCTCATGGGCGGGAGCCTCGCGCTCCTGGCGCACACCTTCGACCGCTCCCGGCTCCAGCTCGACGCCCTCGGCCGCCTCTTCGGCGAGGCGACCTTCGGCGGCACCGCGCAGGACGTTCTGAGCAGCGTCGAGGGGCTGCTGTTCGGGAGCTGCGTCGCGGGCGCCCTCGTCCTGACGCGCCACCTCGGGCCCCTCCGACGCGGGTAAGC
>JAWWCA010000072.1:0-15420 GCA_033720695.1 Rubricoccaceae bacterium | reverse complement strand
GGGGGCGCCGGTGGCGCTGCCCCCCCCCGCCGGCCGGCCCCCCCGGGGGGCGGCGGCCCCGCCGCCCCCCCCCCGGCGGGGGCCCCCCCCCCCGCGCCCCCCCACCGGCCCGCCCGCCCGAGAGCCAGCCGGACGGGCGTGATCCCGCTAACCTCGTTGGCATACGGACGGTTATGCCACTACCTTCGGACCCTCCCTCACCAACCCGAATCCACGTGTACCGTTCGCTCCTCCTCCTGTTCGTCGGGCTTTTCGCGCTCCCCGCGGCCGCGCAGTCGGCCCTGTTCACGCCGGCCGACGACGCCCGGGCGACGCTCGCCCCGCGCCAGGCCGAGCTCCTCGGCCACCTCGAGGCCATCCCGGCCGCGGCCGAGACGCAGGTCGTCCGGGCCCACCTCGACCGCCTCGACGCCCCCGTCGTGGAGGTCGCGCTGCTCGGCGACGCGGCCACGCTCGCGCTCGACCGGGTCGAGCGCCGGGCCTCCGACGCCTCGTACTTCCTCCGCGGCACCGACGCGGCCACGTTCGCCGTCCTCGTCCTCCGGGAGGGGCAGCTCACGGGGAGCGTCCGGCTGGCGGGGCAGCTCTACGCGGTGCGCCCGCTGACGGGCGGGCTCCACGCCGTGGCGCGGATGGCCGAGGAGCGGTTCGTGGACCACGCCCCGGAGTGGGCGGCCGTCGAGGCCGAGGCGGCCGAGCGGTGGGCCGAGCGCCTGCCGGCGCCCGTGCGGGAGCCGGCGCCGGAGGGCGGGACCATCCTCCAGCGCGTGCTCGTGCCGTACACGCCGAACGCCGAGGCGCAGGTGGGCGACATCCTCGCGCTCGTCCAGCTCGCCATCGACGAGACCAACATGGGCTACGAGCGCAGCGACATCGCCCACCGGGTGGTCCTCGCCCACACCTACCGCACGCCCCAGAACGCGTCGAGCAGCTTCTCGACGACGCTCGACCGGATGCAGAACCCGAATGACGGCTACCACGACGAGATCCCCGGCCTGCGCGCGCAGTACGGCGGCGACCTCGTGAACATGATCGCCGGCCAGAACGGGGGGCTCTGCGGGCAGGCGCGGACGATCCTCGCCGACGGCCCCGACGAGGGCTTCGCCGTCTCGGCGCAGAACTGCGCGACGGGCTACTACACCTTCGGCCACGAGCTGGGCCACCTCCAGGGCGCCCGCCACAACACCGAGATCGACGGCAACAACTCGCCGTTCCCCTACGGCCACGGGAAGTGCTACGACCCGGGCAACTGGCGCACGGTGATGTCCTACGGCTGCCCCGGCTCGACCACGCGCGTGCTCCAGTGGTCGAACCCCGACGTCGACTACCTCGGCACGCCGACGGGCGACGTCACGCGCCGCGACAACGCCCGCGTCCTCGACGAGACGGCCGGCGACATGGCCGCGTTCTACCCCGACCCCGCCTCCGGCACGGCCACGGTGGCCATCTCGGGGCCGTCCACGATCGGCTCCGACGGCGGCGTGGTCGAGTTCACGATCACGGTCTCGAACGCGAGTGGGGCCGCCTTCGCCGGGGAGTACTGGGCGCTCGCCACGCTCCCCAACGGCAACCCGTACAACAACGACGTCGTCTCGCCGACGGCCATCGCCCTCGACGACGGCCAGAGCCAGACGGTCACCTACTTCCGGAACGTGCCGCGGCGGGCCCCGGCCGGGATCTACACCGTCACGGCGTACGCCGGGCAGAGCTACCCGAACGACTTCGACGACTCGGACAGCTTCCAGCTGACGAAGGCGGCCGCCCGGGAGGGCGGGGCGTCGGACGTCGCCGCGCTCTGGAGCCCGGTGGAGGCCGCACCGCTGGCCGCGCCCGTGGCGGCGTCGGCCGAGGCCGGGCCCTCGCTCCTCGACCTCTACCCGAACCCGATGGACGCCCGCGCCACGGTCCGCTACGCCGTCGGCGCGGCGGGCACGGTGCGGGTCTCGGTCTACGACGTGCTCGGCCGCGAGGTCGCGGTCCTGGCCGACGGCACGCACGGGGCCGGGACGCACGCCGTCGGGTTCGACGCGCAGGGCCTCCCGAGCGGGGTCTACGTCGTCCGCGTGCGGACGGAGGGGGCCGTGGCGACGCAGCGCGTCACGCTCGCCCGCTGACCTCCCCCACGGCACCCTGCACGAGGCCGCCCTTCCGCTGTCGGGGGGGCGGCCTTCTTGCGTCGGGCGGCCCGGCCTCTAAACGATGGCAGCGCGGGCAGCTTCGACCTGCTCAGCCACCCAGGCGTAGGTGCGGGCCATGCCCTCGCGGAGGGGCTCGGAGGGGGCCCAACCCAGCTTGTCTTCAATGAGGGCATTGTCGGAGTTGCGCCCACGGACGCCCGTGGGGCCGGGCACGTTTTGGATCGAGAGGTCCTTGCCCGAGAGGTCGATGACGAGCTGGGCGAGGCCGTTGATGGTGACCATCTCCTCGGAGCCGACGTTGACGGGCCCGGGGAAGTCGGAGGCCATGAGGCGGCGGACGGCCTCGACGCACTCGTCGATGTAGAGGAACGAGCGGGTCTGCTTCCCGTCGCCCCACACCTCGATGGCGCCGCCCTCGGGGGTCTCGGCCACCTTCCGGCACATCGCGGCGGGGGCCTTCTCGCGGCCGCCCGTCCAGGTGCCCTGCGGGCCGAAGATGTTGTGGAAGCGAGCGATGCGGACGTCGAGGCCGTAGTTCCGCGCGTAGGCGAGGTAGAGCCGCTCGGAGAACAGCTTCTCCCAGCCGTACTCGCTGTCGGGTGCGGCAGGGTAGGCCGAGTCCTCGGCGCACTTGGGGTTGTCGGGGTCGAGCTGGTTGTACTCGGGGTACATGCACGCGCTCGACGAGTAGAACACGCGGCCGACGCCGCGCGTCCGGCTCTCCTCGGCCATGTTGAGGTTGATCGTGGCCGAGTTGTGCATGACGGCGGCGTCGTGGTCGCCGGTGAAGATGTAGCCGGCCCCGCCCATGTCGGCGGCGAGCTGGTAGACCTCGTCGTAAGCGCCGCCGGGGACGTCGTCGAAGAGGGCGGCGCAGACGCGGGGGTCGCGGAGGTCGCCGAGGACGAAGTCGTCGGCGTGGTCGTTGCCGAACTCGTGGCGCTTGAGGTCGACGCCGCGGACCCAGTAGCCGTCGGCGCGGAGGCGGTTGACGAGGTGGCCGCCGATGAAGCCGCCGGCGCCGCAAACGAGTGCTGTCTTCACAGAATGAGGGAGTGCGTGGTCGTGGGATGGGGTGGGAGGCCGGGGCGCGGTCCCCTCCTTAGCTGCCAGCATCGGGTTCGAGGGATGTCGGCAGGGGAAGTTACGGGCTCAGGGCGTGGGCATGGCGCCGAGCCGCTGGTGTTAGAGCTCACAGCACCACACCTAAGCGAGGGCTGTGTCGACTTCGGTCTGCTCCTGGCCCGAGAGGCCGACGACGCGGGCGCGGCCGGGGAACCGGCGCATGACGCCGCGGCCGTCGACGACGAGGCGGGCGTGGTCGGCGACCCGCTGGTAGTCGACGTCGGCGTGGTCGGTGACGACGAGGACGGCGTCGGCGGCCTGGAGGCGGTCGTCGGAGAGGTCGGCGCTGTGGAGGGGGAGGTCGGCGAGGGGGGTGTGGCCGTCGTCCTCGATGACGGGGACGTGGGGGTCGTGGTAGGCGACGTCGGCGCCCTTCTCCTGGAGGGCTTGGAGGATGTCGAGGGCGGGGCTCTCGCGGAGGTCGTCGATGTTGGGCTTGTAGGCGACGCCGAGGACGAGGACGCGGCTGCCGCGGAGGGCCTTGGCCTCGTCGTTGAGGGCGTCGGCGACCTTGCGGACGACGAAGGCGGGCATCTCGGCGTTGATCTCGCTGGCGAGCTCGATCATGCGGGTCTTGTAGGCGAGCGCCCGCATCTTCCAGGCGAGGTAGTGGGGGTCGAGGGGGATGCAGTGTCCGCCGAGGCCGGGCCCCGGCGTGAACTTCATGAACCCGAAGGGCTTGGTGGCGGCGGCCTCGATGACCTCCCAGACGTCGACGTCGAGCTTGTCGCAGGCCTGGGCGAGCTCGTTGGCGAGGGCGATGTTGACGAGGCGGAAGGTGTTCTCGTAGACCTTCGTGAGCTCGGCGGCCTCGGTGGAGGAGACGGCGACGAGGGCGTCGAAGACGCGGCCGTAGAGGGCGCGCCCGGCCCGGGTGCAGGCCTCGGTGGCGCCGCCGAGCACCTTCGGGGTGTTCTTCGTGTGCCAGACGGGGTTGCCGGGATCGACGCGCTCGGGCGAGAAGCAGAGGAAGACGTCGGTGCCGACGCGGAGCCCGCTCTCTTCGAGGAGGGGGAGGACGATCTCGCGGGTGGTGCCGGGGAACGTCGTGCTCTCGAGGACGACGAGCTGGCCGGGCCGGAGGGCGTCGCGGATGGCCTCGGCTGCGGCGACGACGAAGGAGAGGTCGGGGTCCTTGAGCTTGTTGAGGGGGGTGGGGACGCAGATGCAGACGGCGTCGCACGCGGCGAGGCGGGCGGGATCGGTCGTGGGCTCGATGCGGCCGCCGGCGACGAGGGGGGCGACGCGCGCGGCGGGGACGTCCTGGACATGGCTCTCGCCGCGGCGGAGGCGTTCGACGACGCCGTCACTGACGTCGAGGCCGAGGACGGGGAAACCGGCCTCGGCGACCTCGATGGCGAGGGGGAGGCCGACGTAGCCGAGCCCCATAACGCCGACGCGGGCCGTGCCGGCGTCGACGGCGTCGAGGAACCGGGTGAGTGGGGTCGGACGGGGCATCGGTCGGATTGGGATGAGAGGTCTAGACACCGGGGGCAGCTCCGCCCCGAAACGCTCAGCCGGCGTGCGATGTGAGCATGAGTCGAGGAAAAGGGATGATTGTGGCCGAGCATCCCCAATCGGGGGCGGGGATCCGCATCCTGCGAGCGCGCGAAGATAGAGCCGCTGTGCGCTGCGTGTGCACGGACCCGATCCGCTATCAGGGCCCGCATTCGGCGAGATCCGGTAGCGCGGCCCCCTTTAGGTGTCACGACGGCGTGTCTAGGCCGTCGCCTCGGCGACGGGCCGGAGAACCCAGTCGGCCGGGACGTGGACGCGGATGGCTTGGCGGATGGAGGGCACCTCCACGAGGAGGTAACACGCCCGGGGGTGATCGAGGACGCGTCCGCGGACGCCGCGGACGGGGCCGCGGGCGACGTAGACCTCGGCGCCGACGGGGAAGGCTTCGCGGTGGGCGGCGGCGAGGTTCTCCGGGATAGCCTGGAGAACCCGCAGCTGCTCGACCTCATCGTCAGAGGCGACGGCCAGGTGCCGACCGAAGGCGACACAGCGAACGACGCCGTCGTCCTGGAGCACGGCGAGGCGGGCGTGCTCGTCGACGCGGGCAAAGAGGTAGCCGGGAAAGAGTGGCTCCTCCACGCGCTTCTTGCGGTCGGACCACTGGCGGAGGGCGGTGCGAAGGGGCAGGAAGACCTCGTGCCCCGCAGCGGCGAGCCGGTCAGCCACGCGCTTCTCGGCACGAGGCTTGATATGGAACACTCGCCACACCGAGGCGGCCACGTCAGCGCGTTGAGCAGTGCGCCGTGGACGATGAGGAGTCTTGAGGCTCATCGCTTAGAGGCGAGCTATCATGGGGTGAGGGACGCTGGTCGTACATCTGGGCGTCGCATGCCAGATTCGGATTCCGACGAAGCCGAGTTGATCAGACACCTACAACCGACGGAGAGTCCATGTTCGTCCCCGTAGGACCCTCTCGAATATAGGACCGCGTGCACCGCAGCTCATCTACACGAAAGCTGGGCATCGGAGAAGCTTTACGCATTCAGCCCAGACGCCCCCCACCGCCCATCCACCTCTCCGTGCTTCTCGCCGTACTATCCGACATCCACGCCAACCTCGCCGCTCTCGAGTCCTCCCTGCGCCTCGCTGAAGTGCATGGCGTTGATGCCGTGTATGGACTCGGTGACATCGTAGGTTACGGGCCCGATCCCGGCCCGTGCGTGGACCTCCTGAGAGCGAACTGCGCCGGTTGCGTGCTTGGAAACCACGACGAGGCTGTCGCCTTCGGACGGGGCGTGGAGGATCTCCCTCTCGACGGACAGGAGGCTGCTGCGCTCCACCGCACCCTTCTCACCGACGAACAACTGGACTGGCTCCGCGGGCTCCCCCTCCGGCTCGTGGCCCACGACGCCACCTTTGTCCACGCATCCCCAGATGCTCCAGGCGCATGGCACCGACTCGACGGTTATTACAATGTCCGCTCCCAGTTCAGCGCCTTCGCGACGTCACTCTGCTTCGTCGGGCACTCCCACCGCCCTGCTGTCGTGGCCGACGCTCTCGGAGTCTTCGCCGTCCGTCCCGGCCACCGCTTCCTCATCGACGTCGGAAGCGTAGGGCAGCCGCGCGACCATGATCCCCGCGCCGCCTTCGCGCTCTACGACACGGAGGCGTTCGAGTGCGAGTTCGTCCGAGCCCCGTACGACGTCGAGGCGACAGCGCGTCGGATCGCTGAAATTGGTCTACCCGACGCCCTCGCTGAACGCCTGCGATGGGGCTTGTGATCACACACCAACGCAACCGCCGCCGAGTGTAGGCCCCGCTACGGGGACGCCTCGCTCGGCCCCCGCCGGGCCGGGGGCCGGCGGCGCCCGCGGCGCCCGCGGCGGTCGGGCCCCCGAGGCGGCGACCACCGCTGCACCGCGGCGATCAGCCAGGGCAACACGCCGAGACCGATCCCGCCGAGGTTGGCCGCGAGGTCGGGGAGGCTGGCCCCTCGCCCGAGCGCGGGCACGAACATCTGCGCCAGCTCGGTCGCGGCGGCGAGGGCCACCGCCCCGCCCACGACACGGAGCGGGGCGTCCGGTGCGGCGCGGAGCCAGAGCCACGTGAGCACCGCGAAGGCCGACAGGTGCAGGACGGCCGAGCCGAACAGCGAGAACGGCTCGGCCGCCCACTCCGGGAGCATCAGCGCGACGACGAGGGCCACCGACCAGGCCAGCGCCGTGCGCTGCGCGGTCTGCGGGGGCGCCGGGCGCTCGTGCCGCGGGCGGGGCGGCCTCCCCCCTCCCCTGGCACGTCGGGCGGCCGGGTGCGCCTGCCGACCGCGCCGTCGCCGCCGGGGGTGCCCCCCACTCCACGAGGCCGGCACCCAGCGCGGGGCCACGAGCGAGAAGGCGACCGCCCCCGCCATCAGCGCGACGGCGGCGACCGTGACGGCCAGCCACGGCGCCACCCCCCACGCCACGAGGAGCAGGGCCAGCCCCGCCGTCCCCCCCGCGGCGGCGACGAGGGCGGCGACGGGGAGGAGGGCACCGAGGCGCCTGCGGCTACGGAGCGACACGTGGACGGGGAGGTGGGGGTGCGCCTCGGCCGCGGGCGCGACGGGAGGCGGCGAGGCTGAAGAACTTAGGGCCCGCAGGGCGGGGGCCGCCTCCCCGCGTGGATTCCCCCGCTAGCGCGCGCGATCTCCCCACGGGAGGACCCGCTCCAAGCGGGCGGCGCTGCGCCGCGGGATCTCGGCGACGAACGCCTCGGGCCGGGTGACCGCGGACCGCCCGTGCCAGTACCACGCCCGGAGGTGGCGGCCGTTGCGGCGGGCGATCCCGGCGAGGTACCGGTAGAAGTGGTGGCGCGACTGGCGGAGGAGCGCGGGCGGGAGCGCCGGTCGGCGGGCGACGAGGCGGGCGATCATCCGATCGTACGACCGCTTCATGCGGACGCTGTCGGTCGACATGCTTCGGTCCGACTGCCGGTAGCCGACGAGAGGCTCCGGGACGGCGGCGACGGGGTACCGCTCGGCGACACGGAGGTAGAGGTCCCAGTCCTCGCAGCCCGCCCCCTCGATGGGCCGGTGGTCGTCGTACCCCCCGACCCGGTCGAGGCAGGCCTTGCGGAAGAGCGGCACGCTGGCGCAGGCGATGAGGTTGGAGCGCACGAACCGGTCCGCGAGCCAGCCCTCCACCCTCGGCGTGCGGGCGCTGTCGGGGAGGGGGCGCCCGTCCCGGTCGCACCGCTCCCAGCCGGTGTAGACCATCCCCACGGCTTCGTCCTCCATGGCCCGGAGCTGCCGCGCCAGCTTCTCGGGGTGCCACCGGTCGTCGGCGTCGAGGGGGGCGACGAAGGCGCCGCGGGCCTCGGCGAGGCCCCGGTTCCGGGCGGCGGCCACGCCGCGGTTCGGCTGGCGGATGAGGCGGATGCGGGGGTCGCGGTCGGCCAGGGCCTGGACCTGCGCCGCGGTGTCGTCGGTCGAGCCGTCGTCGACGACGAGGATCTCGACGTGGGGGTGGGTCTGGGCCTGGGCGGAGCGCACGGCCTCAGCGACGAAGCGGCCCGCGTTGTAGGCGGGCACGATCACCGTCACGAGCGCCGGGCCGTCGCGGGGCTGGGGGGCGCTCGTCATGGCCGCGCCTCGGAGGCCGCCTGGAGAACGGCGGCGAGCCGCTGGCCGACGGCCTCGGTCGAGGCGGTCCGGGCGCGGGCCCGCGCGGCGCTGGGGCGGCGCCGAGGAGGCGTTCGAGGGCCGCGACGAGGGCGTTGGCGTCGCCGCGCGGGACCACGAGGCCGCCGTCGGCCTCCCCGTGTGGCAGGAGGTCGTCGATCCCGGAGGCGTCGGCCGCGACGACGGGGAGGCCGCTCGCCATCGCTTCGAGCGGGGCGACGGCGAACCCCTCGTGCCGCGATGGGAACACGTAGAGGTCGGCCGCTCCGAGGAGGCGGCGCAGGCGGTCGCGGTCGAGCACGAAGTCGTCGATCCAGTGGAGGGTTCGGAGGCCGAGTGCGTCGGCCCGCGCCCTGAACGCGTTGGCGTCGGGTCCGGTGCCGATGACGAGGAGACGGACGTCGCGCGCGGGGTCGTGCCGCTCGACGGCCGCCCACGCGTCGAGGAGGACGTCGAGCCCCTTGGCCGCGAGGGTGACGCGCCCGTGCCACGCCGCGACGACGGCCTCGGGCGGCAGGCCGAGCAGGTCGCGTGCGGCCCGCCGGTCGGTCTCCTCCCAGGCGTCGAGGTCGAGGGGGTTGGGGATGCGCGCGATCCGATCGCGGGGCACGCCGTAGGCCGTCTGCACCCGCGCCGCCTCCCCCTCCGCGGCGATGACGAGGCCGGCGGCGGCGCGCACCGTGCGCGGACGGAGGGCTCGCTCGATGCGACCCGCGTGCCGGTCGCCCCCCTGGAAGGTGGCGACGACGGGGAGGCGGAGGAACCGGCCCAGGCCGACGCACACGTCGAAGCGGGGGGACTCGTACTCCTGGCAGAGCACGGCGCGGCAGCGCTCGCGCCGGAGGACGCGGGCCAGCCGCGCCGGCGGCGTCGCGAGGTACGGCAGTACGCGCTCGCGCATCGCGTGGAGGCGCCCGCGGGCTGGGAGAGCGCCCGACGCGGTCGCCCCTCGCAGCCACCGGTAGAGGCGCGACGGCGGCAGCACCCAGAGCGTGGCGCCTGTCGGGAGGTGGCAGCGGCGCTCGGGGCGGCGGACGGTGTGGGACACGCAGCAGAGCACCACCCTCCAGCCGGCGCTCTCCAGCGCCTCGACGTAGCCGAAGAGCCAGCCGCCGGTCATGTCGTCGGCGAAGGCGTCGAGCGAGAGGCCGAGGGGGTCGAGGTAGTCCTCGATGAGGTCGCCCCACGGGAGCAGCGCCACGACCGGCCGGTCGCCGGCCCCGCGCGGCCCCGGCCGATGCGGCTCCGATGTCGCCGTGGCGACGGTCACGGCGCTGCCCTGCGGGACGGTTCGACGCCAGGCTGTGGCACGGTGGGCTTCTGCCAGCCGTAGGCGCCCTCGGTGCCGGGATGCCCGGGCCGGTGGATCGCGTAGCCCAGCCAGGTGACCGGGCTGAGCGCGAGGCACAGGAAACGGCGCAGGCGACGGGGCAGCCGGGAGAAGGCTACGTCGTGACCGAGCACCGTCAGCGGCGAGATGAAGGTGGCGGCGCGCTGGGCCGGGAGGCCGAGGAGCGCCTCCAGCTCGGGTCGGGCGTAGCCGCGGCGGACGTGCCCCCACTCGGCGAACAGGGCCTCCTCGCTCGGGCAGACGAGCCGGAGCACGCGGTAGTAGGGGTAGCGCCAGCGCTCGTTCGGCGTGCTGAGGAGGAGGTGGCCGCCGGGGCGGAGCACCCGCAGCGCCTCCGAGAGCGCCGCCCTGTCGTCGGGCACGTGCTCGATGACGTCGAACATCGTGACGGCGTCGAACGAGGCGTCGGGGAAGGGGAGCCGCTCGGCGTTCCCCTCGACGAAGCGGACGCGCGGCTGGCGGTTGCAGGGGGCCGCGGCGAGGGCGGGGTCGAGGTCGAGGTTGACCACGCGGGCCTCGGGGTAGAGGAGCGCCGTGAGCCCGCTCCGTCCCCCGCCCACCTCCAGCACGTCAGCCATCGGCGCGTCGGGCGCCACGCGGTGGATGGCCCGCATCTTCTCGCGGTAGAAGAACCCGAAGGTGTACGGCTGCGGGAACGGGTTCCGGGCGAGGAAGGCGCCGCGCGGCGCTTTGTGGCGGGGTGGGCTCACGGCGCAGCCGGCTCGGATGCCGCGGACGAGCGCGTCTGCACGTCGGCGGTCCGCGTGGGGAGATAGCGCCAGCCCGTCAGCAGCCCTTCGACGAGGCCGGCGACCTCGGCGCTGAGCGTGGCCGTCCGGTCGTCCGGTCCGCCGGCGAAGCGTCGGGCGATCTGGCGGGCGTAGTCCCGCGGCAGCGTGAGGAGGGCGCGGCGGAGGGAGCCGCCGTGGCGGTAGCGCCCATACTGCGCGAAGAGAGCGCTCACGTGTCCCCGCAGGTAGGCGCGCATCTGGCGCCGGAGCGCCGCGAGGTCGCGGCGGTGGTGGTGGAAGACGACGGCCGCCGGCTCGTAGCGGCACACGCCCCCCTCGGCGAGGATGCGGTACCACAGCTCGGAGTCCTCGCTGCACCCGGAGGCGCCCGCGCCGAGCCGCTCGTCGAAGCCGCCGTGGCGGGCGAACACGCGGCTCCGGAACGCCATGTTGGCCCCGGCGCCGACCTCCCACACGGGGACGCCCCGCGGCTCCGCCGCCGCGAAGAACGCCGCGTCGAAGCGGCGCGGGCGGTAGCCCCCCCCGAAGCCGGCGGCGCTCCGCTGGAACCCCAGCTGCGCCTCGGTCTCGAGAGCGGCCGGCAGCACGAGCCCCGTCACGGCGTCGACGGCGGGGTCGGCGAAGGCAGCGCTCAGGCGCGCCACCCAGCCGGGGTGCACCTCGACGTCGTCGTCGGTGAAGGCGAGGAGGGGGCCGGCGGCGGCCCGGAGGCCGGCGTTGCGGGCCGCGCTTAAGCCCGGCCGGGGCTCCGGGACGTAGCGGACGCCGGGGACGCCGTCCACGACGGGGCGCGTGCGGCCGGAGGCCGGGGCGTTGTCCACGACGAGGACCTCGCGGGGCGGGTGCGACTGCCGGGCGAGCGAGGCGAGGGTTCGTGCCAGCGACGCCGGCCGGTCGAGGGTGCAGACGATGACCGACACGGCAGCGGCGTCGGCGCCGCGCAGCGCGAGGCGGTCGTCGAGGGCCTCGAGGTCCGGCGGGTCGACGAGCCCGAGGTCGGCGAGGGGGTCGCCGTCGAGGTGGGCGGCGGCGGCCGGCGCCACGGCCTCCGCGGCAAGCGTCGCCAGCCGCGAGGCGGGCAGGGGCAGCGCCTCGGCGGGCACCTCGTGCTGGCCGAGCGGCACCTCCCCCCACCAGAAGACGAGGAAGAGCCCTCCCACGTCCTCTCGCGGGAGCAGGTCGGCCAGCCCCGTGCGCAGGTCGAGGTGGACCACCTCCCAGCGGGGCGTGTGCGGTGTCGTGCTCATGAGGTCGGGGCGGCCTGTCCGAGGAGGGCGGGGCCGCGTGGCCCACGGGCGACCAGCGCGGCCCAGCCGGCCCACCGGCCGAGGAGGAAGCGCCAGGCGAGGCGGGCGTCGGTGGCGGCACGCCGCCGGGCGAGGGCCCGGAGGCCCTGCCGGGCCACGCCCGCTGTCTCGCGCGCGAGGGCGCCGAGAGAGGCCCGCACCCAGCCGGGGTAGGAGCCGCCCCAGCAGAGAGCGTCGACGTGCTGCTGGCTCTTGCCCAGCCCGTACTGCATGGCGAGGAGGTACGGGAGCGAGGTCCGCGCATCCGGGATGGCGTGGCGGAGGACGAGGTCGGGCGCGTACCAGAGCGGGTACCCGGCGCCGCGGAGGCGCAGCGTGATCTCCATGTCGCCGCCCGAGACGAGGCGCCGGCCGACGCGGTCGCCGAGGTACTGGCGGTGGGTCCAGCCGCAGGCGTCGAGGGCGTCTCGTCGGACCGCCAGCCCGGCCCCCACGAGGTAGCCCACCTCGACGGGGGCCTCGCCGTGGTCCTGCTCGGCGAAGGCGTAGCCGTAGCGCCGCACCCAGTCGGGCGGGGGCCGCTCCCAGTCCAGCACGACGCGCCCGCCGAAGGCGCCGGCGTCGGGGTGGGCCGCGGCGACGGCGGCGGCCCGTCGCACCCAGTCGGGCGCCAGCCGGCAGTCGTCGTCGACGAAGACGACCCAATCGGCGTCCGATTCGCGCACGCCGCGGAGGCGGGCGGGCGTCAGCCCCTGCCTCCTCTCCTCCACGCGCCGCAGGCCCGGGATGGCGCCGGACGCCTGGTGGCGGGCGACGACGGCCGCCGTGTCGTCGGTGCAGTTGTTGTCGACGACGAGGGCGGACCACCGGGCGTCGCTGGGGGACACCTGGGCCGCCAGGGCCGCCAGCGCCCCGTCAAGGAGCGCCGCGTGGTTGTAGGTGCAGATGACGACGGCGAGGGTCATGGCGCGGGCGCTACGGCCTGCTCTCGAAGGCGGCGGGCGCGGCGCGCCGACCGTCCGTACTCACCGAGGAGGCCGGTGACGCCGCCGAGGAGCTCGGCCCGTACGAACCGCGGGGGCACCGGCTCGGGCGCGCTCCCCCGGAGGAGGCGGAGCTGGTACCGGAACCACCACCGCACGAGGCGGCGGAGGCGGAGGCGCTGCGCCGGGTCGGAGGCGTAGGTCTTGGCGACGAACGCCATGAAGCCGAGCCCCCAGCTGTGGTACTGGCGGCGCAGCCCGTCGAGGTCGCGACGGTGCTCGTGGAAGACGAGGGCACGCGGCTCGTAGACGAGCGCGTGGCCCGCCCGGACGACGCGGTAGAAGATGTCGAGGTCGCCGCCGCCGGGGAGCGGGGGGCCCGTGTCGAGGGCCTCGTCGAAGCCGCCGAGGGCCTGGAGCACGTCGCGCCGGAAGGCCATGTTGGCGCCGGCGCCGAAGATGCCGGCGCCGCACGGGTAGAGCGGGTTGCCCGGGTGCTCCGGCCCCTGGTAGCGGACCGGGTCGAAGCCGCGCCGGAAGCCGCCGCGCCGCTCGAAGAGGATCTGGGCCTCGGTCTCGAGGGCGTAGGGTAGGACGAGACCGGTGACAGCGGCGGCGTCCGGGTGCTCGACCCAGGCCGCCATCAGCCCGTCGAGCCAGCCGCCGTCGACTGTCACGTCGTCGTCGAGAAAGGCGAGGCGGTCGCCGCGGGCCTCGGCGAGGGCGCGGTTGCGGGCGACGTCCAGGCCCGGCCGCGGCTCCCGGACGTAGCGCACGGCAGGCCGCTCGACGACGAGCGCGCAGGTGCGGTCGTCCGACGGCGCGTTGTCGACGACGAGCCAGTCTACGGCGACGGGCCGGCCGAGGGCCGTCGGTGGCAGCCGCTCCAGCGACGCGAGGCAGCGGGCCAGTTGCTCCGGCCGGTCCCGCGTGCAGACGGCCACGGTGAGCGACGGGAGCGAGGGCGGCACGGGGGGCGGGGGGGCCAGCGCCGCCTGGAGCCGCTCGCGCAGCAGGCGCGTCCCGGCGTGCCGGCGGACGCGCTCGGCCACCTCGGCGACGCCGAGGTGGGTGCCGGGCGCGAGCGGCTCCATCCAGAAGCCGACCGGGCGGCCCTCGTAGCGCACGAGCACGGCGAGGCCGCTCTCCTCCTCGGTGAGGGTGAGGGGCGGCAGAGGCGCTGCCGCGTCGAGGTCGAAGAGGGCGTACGTCATCCCGAGAGGTGCTGCTCCAGGGCCTCTGCGAACCGGTCCCCGTCCCAGTCCTCGACGAACAGCCGCGGCAAGCGGAGCGGGTCGATCCCGCGCACGACCGCTGCGGGAGCGGTGGTGCAGGCGGACGAGAAGCCGGCCTCCCGCACGAGCGTCGCGGTGTCGGCGGTGAGCCGGCCGTGGGGGTACGAGAACGCCGCGACAGAGCGCTCCAGCCGCTCGTCCAGGTCCCGCTTGCTCCGCTGGATCTCGTCGCGCTGCGTGGCGGCGGGGAGGGCGTCGAGCGGGGGGTGCGTCACGGTGTGGGCGCCGGCCTCGACGAGGCGGCCGTCGGCGAGGGCGGGCACCTCGTCGTCGTGGAGGGGGCGGAGCGCGGGGCGGACGGTGAGGGCGACGCCGGCCCACCGAGCGAGGGCGTCGAGGGCCGTCCATCGAACGGCCGCGGAGGCAGGCTGGAGGCGCGTCCAGAGGTCGCGGTAGAGGGCGTGGCGCGGCGTCGGCGGCGGCTCCCAGGCCCGCCACCCCGGCGCCGACGGTCCGGCGTCGTCCCCCGCGGTCCAGCGGAACGGCGCGCCATCGATGGTGAGGTCGAGCGCGTCGGGCAGCGGGCGGTCGTGGAGGAGCACCTGCTCCAGGGCGTCCCACCAGAACTCGCGGGCGCCGCCGAGGTAGCCCGTCGTGAGGAAGACGGTGGCGGGCACGTCGTGGCGGTCGAGGAGGGGCCGGGCCCGGAGGAGGTTGTCGGCGTAGCCGTCGTCGAAGGTGACGGCGACGGCGCGGCGCGGGAGGCGGCCGCCAAGCGACGCGGCCATCCTCGACAAGGCCATCGGGTGCGTCCGTCGGACCAGCACGTCGAGGTGCTCGGCGAAGTGCGCGGGCGAGACGCGGAGTCCCCACGGGTCCGCCCCCTCCTCCCCCACGCGGTGGTACATCAGGATGAGGCCCCGCCGCGCCCACCGCTTCTGGAGACGGCGGACGGCGCGACGGAGGCGGGCGGAGACGAGCGCCCTCATGCGGACGGCGCGGGCTTGACGGCCCGGACGGCGACGAGCACCGGGTAGGCAGGGTCGCGGACGGCGAGCTCCTCCGGCGCCAGCTCCTCGGCGGCCATCCCCTGCAGGAAGGCCTGGGCGGCCAGCACGTTGCCGAACACGCTCACCGCGACGCCCTCGGCGGGGAACACCTCTTCGACGAGGCGCTGCGCCGACGCCGGCGTGAACGCCCAGTACCAGGTGCTCTCGGGCTCCACCTTCGTGATGCCGGGGACGGTCATGAGGAGCACGCCGCCGGGCGTGAGCGCACGGTGGAGCGCGGCGAGGGCCGCCCGGACGTCGTAGACGAGGTGGAGCGTCTGCGTCAGGAGGATGCAGTCGAACTGCGCCTCCGGGAGGGCCTCGGCGTCGTTGAGGTCGGCGACGATCGTGGCCTCGGGGTTGGCGGCGTCGACGTCGAGCACCTCGCTGTGCGTCACGCGGTCGCCACCGAACCGGCGGGTGT
>JAWWCA010000071.1:0-15514 GCA_033720695.1 Rubricoccaceae bacterium | reverse complement strand
CGCTTTGTCCGTCGCCGTCTACGCCATCGGCAGCGTCCTGCTCGTAAGCCTCGTCTCGCTCGCAGGCGTGTTCACCCTCTCGCTCGGGCGCGCGCGGCTGGAGAAGGTGATCTTCCTCCTCGTCTCGTTCGCGGTCGGGGCGATGCTGGCGGGCGCCCTCCTTCACCTCATCCCTCGCGCCTACGACCAACTGGGGAATGGGCCGCTGACGGGCGGGCTCGTGATCGCGGGCGTGCTCGGCTTTTTCGTCCTCGAGAAGTTCCTCCACTGGCGGCACCAGCACGGCGACCCCGAGGCGCTGGAGGGGGCGACCGGCGGGGTCCACGCCCCCCACGGGCACCACCACGCGCGCCCCGAGCCCTTCGCCGCGATGAACCTCGTCGGCGACGCGGCGCACAACTTCATCGACGGGATGATCGTGGCGGCGGCCTACCTCGTCTCTGTCCCGGCCGGCGTGGTGACGACGCTGGCGGTGATGCTCCACGAGATCCCGCAAGAGATCGGCGACTTCGGCGTGCTCGTCTACGGCGGCTACAGCCCACGCCGCGCCCTCCTCTACAACTTCCTCTCGGGGCTGACGGCCGTCCTCGGGGCCGTCATCGCGCTCGTCGTGGGCGCGCGCGTCGAGGGCTTCGCCGATGGGCTCCTGCCGGTGACCGCCGGGGCGTTCCTCTACGTGGCCGGGAGCGACCTCATCCCAGAGTTGAACCGGCGCCACAGCCAGTCGGCGGCCAAGAGCGCGTGGCAGCTCGTGATGATGGTGCTGGGGGTGGGCGTGATGTTGTTGCCGGGCCTCGTCGAGGGCTGGCTCGGTGTCGCTCACTGAGCGGCGAGCGCTGCGGCGACGCGGCGGGCCGTCTCGCGGAAGGGGCGGAACGTGCAGCCGAGCTCTTCGACTGCTTTCGCAGTGCGGTAGCGGTAGACGACGGAGGCCGTGCGGGCCGTCTCGAACGTGATGAGGGGGCGGGTGCGCGTGAGGGCGGCCCACGTCTCGCTCGCGGCGGCCAGGGCGAGGGCGGGGCGGCGCGTGAGGGTGAGGCGCGGGAGCCCGACGCCGAGGGCCTCGGCGAGCTCCCCGAGGATCTCGCGCCACAGGAGGTTCTCGCCGCCGAGGAGGTAGCGCTCTCCCGTCCGGCCGCGTGCCATCGCCCGCTCCATCCCCGCGGCCACGTCTTCCACGTCCACGACGCACGTGCCGCCGGCGGGCACGGCCGGCAGCGAACCGTCGCGCAGCGTCTCGGCGATCCGCATCGTGTTCTCGCCCGGGCGCCCCGGGCCGAAGATGAGCGCGGGGTTGACGATGACGGCGTCGAGCCCCTCGGCGACCGCGCGTTGCACCTCCCGCTCGGCGAGGCGCTTGCTGACGGCGTAGGCGGTGTTGGCCTTCGACGGCCGCCACACCGCCGTCTCGTCGATGGGGCCACGAGGGGGGAGCGTGCGCCCGAGCGCGGCGATGGAGGAGACGTGGACGAGCCGTGCCACGCCCGCCTCGCGGGCGGCGTCCGCTACGGTCGCCGTGCCCCCGACGTTCACCGCCATGAGGGCCTCGCGGTCCGTCCCCCCGCCGAAGCCGACGTAGGCGGCTGCGTGGTAGACCCGCCGCACGCCCTCGGCGGCGGCGCGAACCGCGCGCCAGTCCGTCACGTCGCCCTCGACATGCTCGACGTGACCGGCCACGTCGCCGAGGAGGTCGAGCGAGGAGGAGGGGCGGCGGAGGATGCGGACGGAGGCGCCGTCGCCCACGAGCCGCCGCACGAGCGCGGCGCCGAGGAAGCCCGTTGCGCCGGTCACGAGGATCATGGGGGTGCGGGGTACGGGGCGCCAGGGGCTGGGCGAGGAACCGGAGGGAGAGCGACCCGCAGCTCGGCGGGCGCGCCAGCGGTCACTCCTCAGTCTTCCATCTCGACCAGGAGGTCGCTCTTCCCGACGGCGTCGCCGGGGGCGGCGTGGACGGCGGCGACGGTGCCCGCGGTGGCGGCCCGCAGCTCGTTCTCCATCTTCATGGCCTCCAGCACGACGAGCCCCTGGCCCTCCTCGACGGCGTCGCCGGGGGCGACGAGCACCTGGAGGACGAGGCCGGGCATCGGGGCGCGCACCTCGCGCTGCGCCGCGCCGGCGCCCGCGTCCATCCCGAACCGTTCGAGGAGCTGCGCCGTCTCGTCCTTCACTGTTGCCTCCACGACGTGGTTCTGGACCGTCACGCGCACGGACGAGCCGCCGGCTGCCCCCGAGGCGTCGCGCTCAAGGGTGAGGACGTGGGGGCGGCCGTCGAGGACGAGGAGGTAGGTGGGGGCGGCGTCGGTGCCGCCCAGGCGCTCGGCCCGCACGTCGAGCGGTAGGTCGTCGAGGCGCACGCCGTCGCCGACGTCGAGGTCGTAGGAGGCGTCGGCGAGGTGGATCTGCAGGGACATGGCGGGGAGGAGGAGGGACGAAAAGATAGCGGCGTGTGGGGCCCGCGGCGACGTTGCCCCGTACGGAGGGTGCACCGCACCTTTGGCTCTCTCCGACCCCTCCCCCGTGTACCAGCTCACGCCCGATCTCGTCCTCTACGCGTACCGCCAGGGGCTCTTCCCGATGGCCGACCCTGACGCGGACGACCGGATCCACTGGTACGCACCGGATCCGCGGGCCGTCCTCCCTCTCGATGGCTTCCATGTTCCCCGATCTCTCGCCCGGGTCGTCCGGCAGGGACGCTACCGCGTGACGACGGACCGGGCCTTCGAGGCCGTCTTGCATGCCTGCGCCCGGCCCGGGCCGGGGCGCGAGTCGACGTGGATCTCGGAAGAGATCGTGCGGGTCTTCGCCGGCCTCCACCGGCGCGGCTTCGCCCACTCCGTCGAGTGCTGGGTGGACGAAGACCCGGGCGGGCCCGCGCTCGCGGGGGGGCTCTACGGCGTGGCCCTCGGCGGAGCGTTCTTCGGCGAGAGCATGTTCCACCGCCGCCGTGACGCCTCGAAGGTGGCCCTCGTCCACCTCGTGGATCGCCTCCGCGCGGGCGGCTTCGCGCTCCTCGACACCCAGTTCTCGACCCCCCACCTCGCCCGCTTCGGCGTCGTCGAGATCCCGCGCGAGGCGTATGAATCTGCGCTGGAGAACGCCCTCCGCGTCCGTGCCGACTGGCACAGGGCCGACGCGAGGGGCGGGTCGGGTAGGTGACGCCGTAGCCCCCGGGCTATTTTCCGAGACCGGCGCGTACCACGCGGTCGCCGCCCCACCCCCCGACGCCATGCGCCGCCCCATGCCGCTCCTCGCCGCCCTCTGCCTCCTCGCTGCCTGCGCTGCCGAGCCCGAGCCTCCGCCCGCAGGCTCTGAGACGCCCGTCGTAGCCGTCGCCGACACGACGGTGGATGAGGAGACGCGCGCCGCCTTCGGGCGTGTCATGGCCGAGGCGCAGGACGAGGGCTGGCACGCGCAGCCCTACGGTGCGCTCGTCCAGACCGTGGCCGCCGCGCTCCTCGGCGCCCGCTACGAGGAGGGGCTCCTCGACGTGACGCCCGACGAGCAGCTCGTCGTCAACCTCGCCGCCTTCGACTGCGTGCTCTACGTCGAGAACGTGCTCGCCCTCGCCGAGGCGATCGCGCGGGAGGACTACGCGTGGGAGGCCTATCTCGGAAACCTCGAGTCCCTCCGCTACCGTGAGGGCGCCCTCGACGGGTACTGCTCCCGCCTCCACTACTTCACCGACTGGATCTGGGACAACAGCCAGCGCGGCGCCGTCCGCGACGTCACCGCGGAGATCGGCGGCGTCCCCTTCGACAAGACGCTCGACTTCATGACCGAGCACCGAGACGCCTATCCCAAGCTCGCCAGCGACGACGAGGCGTTCCAGTGCATCGCGGGCGTCGAGGCGTCCATGCGCGGCCGCGAGCTCCACTACGTCCCGCAGGACCGGATCCGCGACGTGTACCCGTACCTCCAGGCCGGCGACGTCATCGCCACGGCCACCGGCATCGAGGGGCTCGACGTCACGCACACCGGCTTCGTCTACGAGACGCCCGAGGGCGGCACCGGCTTCATCCACGCCTCGCTCACGGGCGAGGTGAAGGTCTCCGACGACCTCGCCCGCTACATCCAGGGCAACGACGCGCAGATCGGCATCATCGTGGCCCGCCCCGTGCCGCCGTCCCAGGCGCCCGCCGACGCCCGCGACTCGTAGCGTCGCACGGCTGCTCTCCCCGCACGTCCCTCCTCCCTAGCCCCGCTCGCCCCTTGACCAGCCCGCTCAACCGCGTTGGCGTGTTCACCTCCGGTGGTGACGCTCCCGGCATGAACGCGTGCATCCGCGCCATCGTCCGCCGCGCGCTCGCCGAGGGGCTCGAGGTCGTCGGCATCCGCCGCGGGTTCGCCGGGATGATCGACGGCGACTTCGTCGAGATGGACCGGCAGAGCGTCTCGAACATCTTGCAGCAGGGGGGGACGATCCTCAAGAGCGCGCGCTCCCACCCGTTTCGGGACCAGCCCGAGGCGCGGGCGACCGCGGCCGAGCGGCTGCAGGAGGCCGGCCTCGACGCCCTCGTCGGCATCGGCGGCGACGGGACGTTCCAGGGCATGAGCCGGCTCCACGACGAGCACGGCGTGCCCGTCGTCGGCTGCCCCGGCACCATCGACAACGACCTCTTCGGCACCGACGACACGATCGGCTACGACTCCGCCCTCAACACGGCGCTCGACGCCATCGACAAGATCCGGGACACGGCCGACGCCCACGACCGGCTGTTCCTCGTCGAGGTGATGGGGCGGGACACCGGGTTCATCGCGCTCTCGTGCGGGATCGGCGGCGGCGCCGAGCTCGTGCTCATCCCCGAGATGATGACGGACGAGGGGAAGATCCGCGAGCGGATCCTGAGCCTGATGTCGAGCCAGAGCCGGTCGAGCCTCGTGGTCGTGGCCGAGGGCGACGAGGTGGGCGGCGCGCACCGCCTCGCGGAGTCGCTCCGGGCCCACCCCGGCTGCGCCCACATCGACACACGGGTGACCGTTCTCGGGCACGTCCAGCGCGGCGGCGCCCCCACGGCGCGGGACCGCGTCCTCGCCAGCCGCCTCGGCAGCGCCGCCGTCGAGGCGCTCCTCGAGGGCCACGCGAACGTGATGGTGGGCGTCGTCAACGGCGACGTGAAGCTGACGCCGCTCAAGAACGCCTGGAGCCGGAAGAAGGAGATCGACTACGACCTCCTCAACCTCACCGCGCTCCTGAGCTGACCCGCCGCCCAGCCATGCAGCCCATCAACCTCGCCGGCAAGCTTGCCACCTTCGACGAGCCCTGGTCGCCCCGCATCGTTGCCGAGCTCAACGGGCAACACGTCAAGCTGGTCAAGCTCCGAGGGCCCTTCGTGTGGCATCACCACGAGCACGAGGACGAGCTCTTCCTGGTGCTGAAGGGCCAGCTCACGATGCGGTTCCGGGAGCGGGACGTCGTGCTGGAGGAGGGCGAGTGCCTCGTCGTGCCGCGCGGCGTGGAGCACCAGCCCGTGGCCGAGGAGGAGGTGCACGTCCTCCTCTTCGAGCCGGCGTCGACGCTCAACACCGGGAACGTCGAGACCGAGCAGACGGTGCGGGAGCCCGAGCGGATCTGAGCGGGCCCCCGCGCGCTACTCGCCGAGCGCGCCGTAGCGGACGAGGCGGTACGTCGCGGCGGGCGCGCTGCGGAGGGCCGCGGCCACCCGCCCGTGCACGTCCTCGTCCCACACGGTCCATCGATCGACGAACGATGCCGCTCGCGCCGCGTCGCCGGCCGACTGGACGGCCAGCACCTCGGCGAGCAGCACCCCCGCCACGTCGTGGTAGCGGCCATAGTCGATCGTGAGGCGCCCCGTCTCGGGATCGAGCGCGAGCAGCCCGCTCTCCAGGAAGTGGTTCCACTGCATGAGCTGCATGGTCTGGTAGGGCTGGTCGCGGCGCGGGGGGCCGGGTTGGAGCACGCGCAGGATGCCGCTGGCGTAGACCGAGCGGAGGGCCTCGTCGGTGTAGTAGCCGTCGGCGTGGAGCTGTCGGGCCACGAAGAGCGACGCGAGATCCGACTTCATCTCTTCGAGGAGGTCGGCGTAGGGCGAGAGCGCCGGGCCCAGGGCGCGGCCGTCCTCGGTCTGGTCCACGCCGAGGTAGTGGCCGACCTCGTGCCAGAGCGTCCGCTGGAAGTTGCCCTCCAGCGTGAGGTCGTCGCAGTGGGCCTCGGCGACGGCGGCGCAGAACCGAGCCTTCGCTCCCTCGAAGAGCGCCGGCTCGGTCATGATGTTGTAGCGGAGCAGGATCGTCCGGCCGTACTTCCGCGCGTGGTCGGCCTCGTTGGGGAGGATGGTCGCCGTGTTCGTCCCGCGCGCCTGCCCGAAGTCGGCCACGACGTTGTAGACGCCGACGGGGATCTGGCTGCGGACGCTCTTGTGGCGCGCGTAGGGGAGGCTGTTCTCGAGGGCCTGGATGTCGGTGAGGGCGGCGCCGAGCGCGTCGCTGCGCGCCTGGTCGCGGGCGAGGAGGCTGAGCGAGTAGAACGCTTTGACGCCGTAGAGGGCGTCGTCGTAGGTCTCGTAAGAGCCGATCTGCGCGTTGAGGGTGTTGAACCGGCCGCTGACCCAGGCGGCGTCCCCGGGCTCGTAGTTGCCCGTGAGGAGGTCGGTGGCCCGGAGGCGGAGGTAGGCGGCGAGGTCGGGGTCCTCCGCAGCGATGGCCTCGGCGGCCTCCAGGAGGAGGTCGCGGATGGGGAGGAGGCGGTCTGCGTAGGCGACGGCGTATGGGACGGCGTAGAACCGAGCCTCGGATGGGTGCTGGCGCAGCGCGTCGAGGCGCGCCAGGAGCCCCGGGTGGAGGAGGTCGAGCCCCGGGTGCGCGCTCAGCGTCGCGCGGTCGCGGTCGAGGTTGTCCGCCGTCGCGCGGCGGACGACGGTGCGGAGGGCGAGGAGGCTGCCGCGGGCCTCGGGGTGGGTGCCCAAAAAGGCGTCGAGCGCCACGCGCGTGAGACCGTCGGGGTAGACGTTCTTGCCGGGCGTCTCGGGACGGACATTGAGGAAGGCCCGGCGTTCGTTCGCGGGCGTCGTCGCGATGGGGCCTTCGAACAGGCGGTAGAGGGTGGCCTCGTCGGTGCCCGGGGCGAGGGCCCCTCGGGCGGCCGCGGCGTCGGGGTGCGTCTGGTCTTCGTAAAGCTCCTGGAAGCGGGCGCCGGCGTCGAGCAGCTTCGCCATCACCACCCGCTCGGCCTCCGAGAGCGCCGAGAGATCGGGGGCGAGCCGGATCGTGAGGGTCTCGTCGAGGATCGCCCGCGTGTCGGCGTCTGTCCAGGCAGGGGCCTGGGCACGCGGGGCCTCGGCAAGGACGAGGGCGACCAGGAGGGGGAGCAGCAGGCGGACGGGCATCGGGAGTGCGGTCGGCGGGAAGCCGGAAGCTAAACCGGGGCTCGGTCACATCGCTTCTACATCGGTCGCGGGCGGGCGGGGCCGCGCTGCCGTCCGGGTGCACGCCTCCTCTCTGCCCTGGAAACACCTGGGAGCGCACTCCGTGCAACCCAGCGCGAGGCCCGGCCGGCCTCGTACTTCTCGAAGACTCCTCGTCTCCGTTTTTTTCCCTTCACGCGTCTGCGCGAGCTTCGGCGCTTCGTTCCAGGCCCCTGGCCTGCCCTCTCACGACGCCCCCGTCCCAGCCGCTTACCAAGCGCACCCAACCATGGCTGACAAGCGTACCCCCCCATCCAAGTCCGGCACCGCGAAGAAGACCACCGGGCCGAGCAAGGAGGCGATCTCCCACCGCGCCTACGAGCTCTTCCAGAAGCGTGGCGGCAAGCACGGCTACCACGTGCAAGACTGGCACGAGGCCGAGCGCCAGCTGCGCGAAGAGCACAAGTCCGGCGCCGCGAAGAAGACGGCCGCGAAGAAGACGGCCGCGAAGAAGACGGCCGCGAAGAAGACGGCCGCGAAGAAGACGGCCGCGAAGAAGACGGCCGCGAAGAAGACGAAGGGGAGCTGAGCCCTCGCCGTCTCGGCCTCCGACGCGAGGGCGTCCTGTTCGGCGTCCTCGCCTGCCGTAGTGCGGGGCCGCCTGCGGGCGGCCCCCTCACCCCAGGTCTCCTGTGCCTCGCGTGAGGAGGCGGCAGGCCGAGGTGGTGCGCTCCTGCTGAGGAGCGGCGGGCGCTCCGGTCTAGATCGTGGGAGGTCCCAAAACCTCCCGCGCTACACCGCGTGCAAGCCCTCCCTTCTCCCGCAGCCCATCTCCCCATGTCCACCACCAACGGCAAACAGGAAGTCGTCGTCATCACCGGCGCGTCGGCGGGCGTCGGACGAGCGGTGGCCCGCGAGTTCGCGCGGCATGGCGCCCGCATCGGCCTCATCGCTCGCGGCGAGGCCGGCCTCGATGGCGCCCGGCGCGACGTCGAGCGCCTCGGCGGGACCGCCCTCGTCCTCCCCTGCGACGTCGCCGACGCCGCGGCCGTCGAGGACGCCGCCGCGCGCGTGGAGCGCGAGCTCGGCCCCATCGACGTGTGGGTCAACAACGCCATGCAATCGGTCCTCGCGCCGTTCAAGGAGATGACGGCCGATGACTTCAGGCGCGTGACGGAGGTGACCTACCTCGGGGTGGTCCACGGCACGATGGCCGCGCTGCGGCGGATGCTCCCGCGCGATCGGGGCACCGTCGTGCAGGTGGGCAGCGCGCTCGCCTACCGGAGCATCCCGCTCCAGAGCGCCTACTGCGGGGCCAAGCACGCCATCGTCGGCTTCACCGACTCCATCCGCTGCGAGCTCGTCCACGACGGATCGAACGTCCACGTCACGGCCGTCCACCTCCCCGCCCTCAACACCCCGCAGTTTCGGTGGGTGAAGAGCCTGCTTCCGAACGAGTCGCAGCCGGTGCCGCCCATCTTCCAGCCCGAGGTGGCCGCGCGCGCCATCTACCGGGCCGCCCACGCCGACAAGCGCGAGCTGTGGGTCGGCCTCCCGGCCATCCAGGCCATCGTGGGCCAAAAGCTCATCCCGGGGCTGCTCGACGTCTACCTCGGGAAGACCGGCTACGACGGCCAGCAGACCGACGAGCCGCGCCAGCGGAGCGTGGACGAGCACAACCTCTGGCACCCCCTCGATCAAGACGAGGACCGCGGCGCCCACGGCGCCTTCGACGAGAAGGCGCACGGCCGCAGCGTGCAGCAGTGGGCCGACCGCAACACGGGCCTCCTCGCGGCCGGCGCAGCCCTCGTGGGCGTCGTCGCCGCGCTCGCCTCGCGCCGCTAGGGAGTAGAGGACGGAGCGGGCCGAGGCCCTCTCGGAGTCTTCCCTCCTCGTTCCCGCATCTCCGAACGCCATGCCTTCCATCAAGCAGTCCGAGGAGGCCGCCCGCCGCCTCAGCCGGACCCTCCGCCTGGAGGACGGGCGGCACCTTCGCAACCGCCGCCGCGCAGCCGGCCTCTCCCTCGCCGCCATCGGCTCGATGGGCGTCATCGCCGCCTACCAACTCGGCATCATCGACCGCTTGCCCGACCCGCCGCTCCCCTACTTCGACGCCGAGAAGGTGGACGCGGCGCCGCAGGCGTATCGCTACCTCAGGACGCCCGACGCCGTGATCGGCCTCGCCTCGTACGCCGTCACGCTCGGGCTCACGGCCTATGGGGGGCGGGACCGCGCACGAACGGCGCCCCTTGTCCCCCTCGCCCTCGCGGGCAAGGCGGCCGCCGACGCCGCGAACGCGGCGAAGCTCTCGGTGGACCAGTGGACGCAGCACCGGGCGTTCTGCGGATGGTGCCTGCTCGCCGCCGGGGCCACCTTCGCCACGCTCCCGCTCACGCTCCCCGAGGCCGGCGCAGCCCTCCGCCGTCTCGTCGGGAACGCGTAGGGGTCGGCCTCACCTCGCCAGGGAGGCCGCAGGGCGTCGAGTTGGTAGTAACGGCGCAATCTAGACTGCACCTCTGGCGAAACGCAGAGGTGCCGGCTGGCGGAACGCGCCTGCGGCACCGGCGGAACGTATCCTTATCATGTCCATGCCTTTCCCCCCGCCCCGTTTCCAATCGTCCACCTCCACGCACGTCATGCCTGCTCGAATCCCTCCCCTCACCCGGCGCGCCGTCCTCGGGCGTCTCGCCGCCGTCGGTGCGCCCGCCCTCCTCGTCGCTTGCGGAGGCGACGGTGCAGGCGAGTCCGACCTCCCGCCGGTCGTCGACGCGTCCACATGCCGAGGCTACGACCCGGAGTCGGTGGCCCTCCGGCGCACCCTCGGTTACGAGGACCGTTCGGTGGTCCCGGGGCAGTACTGCACGAACTGCCGGTTCTACGTCGCGCCCGCGAGCTCGGGGGACCGCTGCGGCGGGTGCACCCTGATTCCGGGGCTCGGCGAGAGTGGCCAGGGCCCGGTCTCGCCCGGGGGGTACTGCCGCTCGTGGGCGGCGGTCCCGGCCTAGCACCGAGCTTCCGGCGGCCTCGCGGTTAGGTCTCGGCACGCGCGCGGCGCCGGCGGGCAGTGGGCGTGGTTTGAGAGGGTGACGTTATGTCCGCGTAAACCGTAGGATGAAGACGGGGTAACGCTCTTGCATGCGGGAGCGCGAAGTCGGATACTTAGGTCACGTATATTGTCCTGCCGTGCGGGCGTGACAGGTACCCTCCGTTCGAATCTGACAGCCTCTTGTCTCTCCACCCTCCTCCTCTTTCAGCGCTCGGTCACCTCCGGGCCGCCGTCGTCCACGACTGGCTTCCTGTCTATGGGGGGGCGGAGCGGGTTCTCGAGCAGATGCTGCACGTCCTCCCGAGGGCCGAGGTCTACAGCCTGCTCGACTTCGTGCCGGAGGACCAGCGGGGGTTCCTAGGCGGGCGCGACGTCCACACGTCGATGATCCAGCGGTTGCCTCTGGCGCGGACGCGCTACCGGGCGTACCTCCCGCTGGCGCCCCTGGCCATCGAGGGGTTCGACCTCGACGGCTACGACATCGCGCTCTCGTCGAGCTACGTCGTGGCGAAGGGGGTGCTCACGTCGGCCGAGCAGCTCCACGTCTCGTACGTGCACAGCCCCGTCCGGTACGCGTGGGACCTCCAGTTCACGTACCTCCGCGACGGCGGGTACACCCGAGGCCTCCGCGGCTTCCTCGCCCGGGCCCTTCTCCACTACCTCCGCCTCTACGACGTCACGTCGGCCTCGCGCCCGGACCTCCTCCTCGCCAACTCGCAGTTCGTCGCACGGCGGATCTGGAACACCTACCGCCGCCGTGCCACCGTCATCCACCCGCCGGTCGATGTGGAGGCGTTCACGCTCTGCGAGGAGAAGGACGGCCCCTACGTGACGTGCTCGCGCCTGGTGCCGTACAAGCGCGTCGACCTCCTCGTGGAGGCGTTCCGGCTCATGCCGCAGCGGGAGCTCGTCGTCATCGGCGACGGGCCGGACCTCGCGCGGCTGCGGGCGCTGGCCCCGCCGAACGTCCGGTTCCTGGGGCGGCAGCCCCACGAGGCGCTCGCCTACTACCTCCGTTACGCGCGCGGCTTCCTCTTCGGCGCCCTCGAGGACTTCGGGATCGTGCCCGTGGAGGCCATGGCGTGCGGGACTCCGGTGGTGGCCTACGGCCGAGGCGGGGCCTGTGAAACGGTGATCGACGGGGTGACGGGCGTGCTCTTCCCGAAGCAGGAGCCGGAGGCGGTGGCCGCCGCCGTGCAGCGGCTCGAGATGACCGCGTTCGATCCCGGTCGGATCCGCGCCCACGCGGAGCGGTTCTCGGCCGCGCGCTTCCGTGCCGAACTCGGGGCGTTCCTCGAGGCCGCCTGGGTTCAGTTTGAGCGCGACGGACCCGATACGCTCCATACGCTCGACGCCGGCTTCGCTTCCTTCGGGAGGGAGCGCGCGAGCGGAGACGGCGCCCGTGAGCCGTCGGCGCTGAACCTCTGACCGCGGACCCCCGGCTGCCCGCCGGGGGCCATCCCCAACGATCGCCTTCCCTCCGCCCCTCCGGCTCTCTCCCGATGTCCACTGCCGCTCCCGGCCTCACGCTCCCTCCGGTTGCCCCCCCCGGGGCACCCGTGCCGCGAGAGCGCCGGGCAGCCCCCAAGGTGTCGTCCGGGACGGGCGTTGGGGCCGAGGCCGTGCTCGTCGGAGGGCCCCGTCGCTACCGCCGTCGCTTCGCCGTCCTCTTCATGGCCGATGTGCTGGCGCTCTCGCTCTGCATGACGCTGGCCGGCCTCGGGTACGACCTCCTGTTCTGGATCGGGCCGCTCTTCGTGCGGGGGCTCATCGGCGGCGTGGCCCTTGCGATCGGGCTGTTCGCGGCCTCGGGTCTCTACTCCGTCTTCCCGATGCCGCCCGTGAAGGAGGTGCGAGCGATCGCCGTGGTGCTCGGGGTCGCCGCGGCGTTCCTGGCCGTGGCGGCGCTGACGACGGTGCCCACCCCCTCCGCCGCCATCCCGGTCCTGGTCACGCTCGGCGTGGGGTTCGGCCTCGCCGCCTTCGCCGTGCCGACGGCCCGTCTCACCGCCCGGGCGCTCTGTGCCGCGAAGCCGTGGTGGGGGTGCCAGGCCGTCGTCCTCGGCCATAGCGAGGCCGGCCGCGATCTCATCCGGACGCTCCGGGAGCAGCCCGAGCTCGGGCTGGCGCCGGCCGTGCTGCTCGAAGACACCCCCGCCGAGCCTGGGGAGGAGGTGGAGGGGGTGCCGGTGGCCGGCCCCCTTGCCGTGGCTTCCCGCTACGCCACCGAGCGCCGGGTGCCCTATGCCATCGTGGCCATGCCCGAGGCGGGGCGCGAGCGGATCATCGAGGTGGTGGACCGCTACACCCGCCACTTCGAGCGCGTCCTCGTGATCCCCAACCTCCGCGGGCTGACCAGCCTGTGGGTGCAGGCCCGCGACCTCGACGGGACGCTCGGCCTGGAGATCCGGCACCGGTTGCTGGTCCGGTGGCGTCAGCGCCTCAAGCGCGCCGTCGACCTCATGATCGTCCTCGCGGCCGCGCCCGTCGTCCTCACGGCGGGCCTCCTCATCGCGGCGCTCATCCGCCTCGACTCCCCCGGCCCCGTGCTCTTCCGTCAGGAGCGGCTCGGACGGGGGGGGCGGTGCTTCACCCTCTTCAAGTTCCGCAGCATGCACGTCGGCGCCGACGCCCTGCTGCGTGACCTCCTCGCCCAAGACGAGGCGGCCCGGGAGGAGTACGCGCGCTACGCGAAGCTCCAGGACGACCCCCGCGTCACCCGCGTCGGTCGCTGGATCCGGAAGACGAGCCTCGACGAGCTCCCGCAGCTCCTCAACGTGCTGCTCGGGGAGATGAGCCTCGTAGGCCCCCGCGCGTATCTTCCAGCAGAACTCGAACGGATGCAGGGTCGGGAGCGCACGATCCTCCGCGTCCGCCCCGGGGTGACGGGGCTGTGGCAGGTCTCGGGCCGCAACCGGATCTCGTTCGAGGGCCGCCTCGACCTCGATATTCGCTACATTCGCGATTGGTCCGTCTCCCTCGACCTGTACCTTCTTGCACGGACAGTTCCCGTGGTCCTCACGGGGCACGGAGCGGCTTGACGCCGCGCCCGTTACGCCTGACTCGCCTCCGACCCGATGAACACTCATAACGGATCCGCTCCCACCGGAGGGTCTCTCCACGACGCGCCCAAGCTGGACTTCTCCATGCTGTGGGCCGCCATCCGGCGCGGGTGGTGGATCGTGCTCCTCGCCCTCGTGGCCTGCATCGCTCTGGCCATCGCCTACACGGTCCTGAGGACGCCGGTCTACAGCACGTCCAGCGTAGTCCTCGTGAACACCGCGGCCGCCGGGGGCGGCGGCAGCTCGATGGAGATGGCGCTGATGGGGCTCCCCGAGCGGAATCTCGCCAACGAGACCGAGATCCTGCGGCTCTCGATCCCCCTCGCCGAGGCCGTCGCGGCCGACCTCCTCCAGGCCGACTCCGCCATGGTCGCTCGCCGGGACTCCGCCATCATCCGGCGGGCGCAGGCGCTGCTCGGGGGGCAGGGCCAGGGCAAGCCTCAGATCACGTTCGAGCCGATCAGCCAGTTCGTGGACATGATCGAGATGACGGCCGAGCACGAGGATCCCGAGGAGGCCGCCCGCATCGTGAACACCTACGCCGAGCTGTATCGGGAGCGCGGCCGCGAGGCCAGCCGGGCCTCCGTCTCGAACGCCCGCGTGTTCCTCGAGGGCCAGGTCGATGAGCGGCGCCGGGACCTCATCGAGGCCGAGGCCGCGCTCGAAGCGTTTATGACGCGCGAGGGCGCGGTGGACCTCGACCTCGAGGGGCAGCAGGTGGTCTCGCAGACCGCCGTCCTCGACGCCGCCATCGACAACACCCTCGTCGAGCTCCAGGTGGCGCGGACGTCGCTCAGCGCGATCCAGGAGGAGGCCGGGCAGGTGCTCCCGGACCTCGCCAACCGCGTGGCCTCCGGCACGCCGCAGCAGATCGCGGCGCTCCAAGGCCAGATTGCCCAGCTCGAAGTCCAGGCCGCCGACTACTACGCCGTGGACCCATCGCTCCGGGGCAACGAGGGGCGGAACCCCGAGCTGGCCGCGATCAAGCGCCGGATCAACGAGATGCAGGGCCAAGTGGACCAGCTCTCGGAGCAGTACGTCCAGGAGCTTCGCGACTCCGGCGGCATCGACGCCTCCGTCGGCGGCACCGGGCTCACCCGGGTGGGCGAGCTCCAGAGCGACGCCGTCGAGAAGCAGATCGAGATCCGCGGGCTGGAGGCGGAGGTCTCCGCGCTCCGCGAGCGGCAGCAGGCCAACGAGCGGCGGATGCGCACGCTCCCCACGCAGTCGATCCAGCTGGCGCAGCTCGAGCGCACGCGGCAGGCCACCGAGACGATGTACCTCTCGCTGCTTGAGCAGCTCCAAGAGATGCGGGTGACCGAGGAGGGCGAGCTCGGCTACGTCGAGATCATCCGGGAGGCCTCGGTGCCGAAGCGGCCCGTCGTGCCGAACCCCGTGCTCAACCTCGCGCTCGGCCTCATCTCCGGCCTCTTCCTCGGCATCGGCCTCGCCTTCGTCCGCTACGCCACGGACGACCGCCTCCGGAAGCCGGAGGACGTCGAGACCCAAGGGTTCACCCTGCTGGGTGGCATCCCCACCTTCGAGCGCCTGATCAAGGAGAAGTTCGGGGGCCGCCGGTTCGTGAAGGTCGAGGGGCGAGACGTGTCGAGCCTTGCCGTGGCGGCGCTCCACCCCCTCAGCCCGGTGACGGAGGCGTTCCGCCACCTCCGCACAAGCGTGCTCTTCTCGCTCCCGGACCGTCCCATCCAGACGCTCCTGGTCACGAGCCCGGAGCCGGCCGAGGGCAAGAGCACGATCGCGCTCGACCTCGCCATCGCGTTCACGCAGGCCGGCCGCCGCGTGCTCTACCTCGACGCCGACCTCCGGAAGCCCACGGGCCATACCCTCCTCGGGCTTCCCCGCGAGGGCGGCCTCTCCGACCTCCTCTTCAACGGGGAGCAGGTGCACTGGGAATCGTATCGGCACCCGCTCCGCGTGGATTGGGGCACGTTCGAGAGCGACGCCGACGGGCTCTACGCGCTCACGGCGGGGCTCTCGGTCCCCAACCCGACCGAGCTCATCGGCTCACAGAAGATGCGGGATCT
>JAWWCA010000070.1:0-15584 GCA_033720695.1 Rubricoccaceae bacterium | reverse complement strand
GGCCCCCATCAACGTCAACCTCAACGTTCCCAGCGCAGCGCCCGGCGGCAACTACAACTTCACGCTCGCCCTCGTCGACACCGGCGCTGGCTCCGACTGCGCGACGTACGTCGAGACGATCGCGATCTCGGCCCCGCGCGTCGGCGCGAGCCAGAGCGGCGAGCTCTTCGAGGTCGCCGAGGTCGCCGACTTCTCCGTGATGGCGGAGGCCTCGGCGCCGGCCGCGGTGGCTCCGAACCCGTTCGCGCGCCAGACGACGATCTCCTACGAGGTCGCCGCCCCGGCCGACGTCCGGCTGGCCGTCTACGACGTGCTCGGCCGTGAGGTCGCCGTCCTCGTCGACGGCCGGGTGGAGGCCGGCACGCACAGCGCCGTGTTCAACGCCTCTGACCTCGCCGCGGGCACGTACGTGTACCGTCTCCAGGTCGGCAACGACGTCCGGACGGGCCGGATGACGCTGGCGCACTGAGCGCGCTGAGCCGCTGAGGTGCCGCTCCGGCTGCACCGCAGCGAGAGTGCTCGCCGCCCCCGGGGCCTCGGCTCCGGGGGCGGCGTTGCGTTCGCGAACCGTGCCGACGGGCCGAGGCCCCCCTCCGCCAGGGTGAAGGGTTTGCGCCGTTGGCCCTATACTCCTAAGATTAGGAACGCGTCGGATTCTGCCGCCCCTCCCGGCCCCGCTGACGGTCCCGCACCCTTCCATCTAAGCCTTCCCCTCATGGTCTACGCTTCCCGCCTGTCTCTCGCAGCCCTCCTCGGGGTGGCGCTCGCCGTTCCGGTCGGTGCGCAGAGTGCCCGCTCCAGTCACGCCCAGCACGAGCGAGCGGCGGTCGAGGCCACGCCCGCCGTCGTGCGCTACGCCCGAGGGGGCGTCGAGGTCTTCACCGACCGCGCCTCGTTCGAGGCGGCTTGTCCGAGTCTCCCGACGGAGGATTACGAAGAGGCCGTCATCGCCGCGGGGGGGGATGCCGCCTTCGGTGCGCCGCTCGACACGTCGACCGACAACGATTTCTTCGACCCCGGCGACATCCTGCCCGGCCTGACCATCACCTCCGACCTGGCCGATGGCGTGGAGGACCTGTTCCTGTCCGGCTCGGGCTTCGGTGGCGCCCCGTCCGTCCAGGTCGGGAACAACAGCAACACCGAGGATCTGGTCCTGTCGTTCGACCCGGGCGTGGACAGCGCGGGCCTGGACTACGACCTCAACTTCGCGGGGACCCCCACCGTGGTGACGGCCTTCGACGCCTCGGGCGCCGTGCTCGGCTCGGTGACCTCCGCGAGCGGCTTCGACCTCCAGTTCTTCGGCGTCAAGACGACGGACGGCTCCGTCGCCTCGATCGTCTTCTCGACGGCCGCCTCCGTGGAGTGGGTCGACACCGACAACATCGCCTTCGGCGACAAGGACGCGTCGTGCGACATCGCGTTCGTGGCTGGCCCCGATATCGCCTACGACGCCGGCACCCGCCGCCTGACCATCACCGGGTCCGTTCGGAACGACGGCACGGCCAACGTCAACACCCAGCTCTTCCTCGACTACAACCGGGCCGGCGGCCCGCCCCAGGGCACCCGCGGCATCGGGAGCGGCTCGCTCCCGCCGAACATCACCGTCCCCTTCACCATCAACATCACCGTCCCCGCCGCCGCGCCCGACGGCGACTACAACCTCACGCTCCGGCTCCGCGACAACGACCAGGGTCTCGACTGCGCGACGTACGTCGAAGTCATCACGATCTCGGCCCCTCGCGTCGGTGCTGGCCAGAGCGGCGAGCTCTTCGAGGTCGCTGAAGTTGCCGACTTCTCCGTGATGGCGGAGGCCTCGGCCGACGCTCCGGTGGCGGTGGCTCCGAACCCGTTCGCGCGCCAGACGACGATCTCCTACGAGGTCGCCGCGGCGGCCGACGTCCGCCTCGCCGTCTACGACGTGCTCGGCCGTGAGGTCGCCGTCCTCGTCGACGGCCGGGTGGAGGCCGGCACGCACAGCGCCGTGTTCGACGCGGGTGACCTCGCCGCCGGGACGTACGTGTACCGCCTCCAGGTCGGCACCGGCGTCCGGGCGGGCCGGATGACGCTGGCGCGCTGAGCGCGCTGAGCCGCTGAGGTGCCGCTCCGGCTGCGCCTCTGCAGACGGCTCGCCGCCCCCGGGGTTCAGGCCCTGGGGGCGGTGTTGTGGGCAGGCCCTTCGGGCAGGGGGAACGCGGGCGCAGGCTCCTCGCACCCGATTCGGCTCCGAGATCTGGGGAGCCCTCCGGCTGGCAGGCTGCAAGGGGTTAGGAACGGGGAGATTGAGGTTGCAAGTTTGAGCCCTAAGTCGTTCATTGGCTTATCGCATTCCTTAGGCTCCCGCCTCCAGGCGGCAGAGCTATAGATGCCAAGCCACCCTTCTCACTCTACCCTCTCAACCATGCGTATCGCATTCCGCCTCGCGACTGGAGCCTTGCTCCTCGCCTTCATGGGGCTCAGCCCGGTCGCCTCCGCGCAGAACTGCGGGACCGACGCCTTCGGCTACACCTGCACCGACTCCGACGACGCCGACAACCCCCCGGCGTTCGACTTCAAGGACATCAGCGCCAGCGGCATCGCCACCGGCCTCGGCGACGACGCCATCGTCAAGGTCGGCCTCTCGTTCGGCTTCACCTACTACGGCGTCGTGTACGACTCGCTCACGATCTCGTCGAACGGCTGGATCGCGGCCGGCACCGCTCCGACCTTCTCGGACCTCTCGAACGACCCCATCCCGACGCCCGGCGGCACGGACAACGTCATCGCCGTGCTCTGGGACGACCTCGACCCGGCCTGCAGCACGGCGACGGGCGACTGCGAGGTCTACTATGAGGACCGCGGCGACAAGTTCATCGTCCAGTGGAACGAGGTCCCGCACTTCCCCGATAGCAACGAGGAGTACAACACGGTCCAGGTCGCCATCACGCCCGACGGCGACATCCGGATGACGTACGAACTGTTCACCGACGACGCCGACTTTGGGAACAGCTACACCGTGGGCATCGAGAACTCGGACGGCACGATCGGCATCCAGGCCGCCTTCAACGGCAACCCGCTGGACTACCTCCGCAGCGGCTTCGCGGTGTGCTTCGACTACCCGGGCAGTGACCCCGGCTGCGGCAAGGACGACCCGCCCGTCTGTGACATCAAGTTCCTCCAGAGCGACATCCGCTACGACGCCGCCACGCGCCAGCTCTGCGTGGACGTCACGGTCCAGAACAACGGGTCCGACAGCGAGTCGGTCACGCTGAAGCTGGACTACAACCTCGCCGGCGGCCCGCCCTCGGGCACGCGCACCCTCGGCAGCGGCACGCTCCCGGGCGGCGCGCAGGCCTCGCGGAAGATCTGCCTCCGCGTCCCGAGCGCCGCGCCTCCGGGCGACTACAACTTCACGCTCAACCTCTGCGACGGTGCCGGCAACAACTGCGGCGCCTACATGGAGACGATCTCGATCTCGGCCCCGCGCGTCGCGGGCGGCGAGAGCGGTGAGCTCTTCTCGGTCATCGACGCCGCGGACTTCACCGTGGCCGCCGAGGCCTCGGCCCCGGCCGCGGTCGCTCCGAACCCGTTCGCTCGGCAGACGACGATCTCCTACGAGGTCGCCGCGGCGGCCGACGTCCGGCTGGCCGTCTACGACGTGCTCGGCCGTGAGGTCGCCGTCCTCGTCGACGGCCGGGTGGAGGCCGGCACGCACAGCGCCGTGTTCGACGCCGCTGACCTCGCCGCGGGCACGTATGTGTACCGCCTCGCGGTCGGCAACGACGTCCGGACCGGGCTGCTGACGCTGGCGCGCTGAGCCGCTGAGGTGCCGCTCCGGCTGCACTGCAGCGAGAGTGCTCGCCGCCCCCGGGGCCTCGGCTCCGGGGGCGGCGTCCGTTCAGGCCTCCTGGAGAGGGGGACGCCGAGGGAGGCGGGTGGTGGAAAAAGAACGGTTAGCCCTTGATTCTTTGGGGCGTGAGCCTGACATTGGAGACCGCACGGCTGCGGCCCGGCCGCCCGTGCATGAGCCGTTCCTCTCTCAACCCCACTCCACCATGCGTACCACCCTCACCACCTCTCTCGCGATGCTCTTCGCGTGCGCGCTTCTGGTCAGCCCGGCTGTGGCTCAGGACAGCGACCCCGACGGCGTCACCGCAGCGACGGATGCCTATGGGGTCAACCCGATCTCAGGGGCCCTCGAGACGACCGACGACGTCGACTGCTTCGCGATCTACATCAGCGACGCAGCCGCGTTCAGCGCCAGCACGAACAACGCGGTCTCGGTGCCGGACACCAAGCTGTACCTCTTCGAGGGCGACGTCAGCGGCGCTACCAACGGCATCGCCATGAACGACGACGATCCCGTTGGCGGCACGCTCCTCTCCACGCTTCCCGTGGGTGACCCGCTCTACGCCGGCCTCTCGGCTGGGAAGTACGTCCTCTGCGTCACGTCGTACGACAACGACCCGCTGAACGCGGCTGCGGCCGACATCTTCCCGAACTGCGGCTTCGCCGGCGTGTGCCCGCCGTCTGGTGGCGGCGCTCTCGCATCGTGGGACTTCCCCGGCTTCGGGGACAGCGGCCCCTACCAGATCGACCTCACCGGCGTCGGCGACAACCCCGGCGGCTGTGACCTCAAGTTCGTGAGCGGCCCCGACATCGAGCTCCTCCTCGACCCCAACCGCGTCCGCGTCACCGGCTCGGTCCGGAACAACGGGAGCGCCAACGTGCGCACGACGCTGTTCCTCGACTACAACCGCGCCGGCGGCCCGCCCTCGGGCACGATCACCGTCGGCACCGGGTCGCTCCCGCCGAACATTAACGTGGCCTTCGACCGCACCTACTCGGCCGCGTCTGCGCCTCCCGGCGACTACAACGTCACCCTCCGGCTCGTGGACAAGGACACCGGCACCGTCTGCGCGACGTACGCCGAAGTCATCACGATCTCGGCCCCGCGCGTGGCCGGCGAGAGCGGCGCGCCCTTCGAGGCCACCGCCCCCGTCGACTTCTCGACGGCCGTCTCGGCCGCTGCCTCGGCCCCGGCCGCGGTGGCTCCGAACCCGTTCGCTCGGCAGACGACGATCTCCTCCGAGGTCGCCGCGGCGGCCGACGTCCGCCTCGCCGTCTACGACGTGCTGGGTCGCGAGGTCGCCGTCCTCGTCGACGCTCGGATGGACGCCGGCATGCACCGGGCCCAGTTCGACGCGGGCGACCTCGCCGCGGGGACGTACGTGTACCGCCTCCAGGTCGGCAACGACGTCCGGACGGGCCGGATGACGCTGTCGTACTGAGCGCTCAACGGAGGCGCGGCCTCGACCGCGCCACGCCGTAGGCCCCTGCCGCCCCCGGAGCCCCGGCTCCGGGGGCGGCGCCGTTCAGGGGTTCGACGCCCCCAGCGCCGCGTCGAACCGGGACTGCAGCGCCGAGGCGACGGCGGCGGGGTCGTCCTCGGGGCCGAGCGTGACGAGGGGGAGCGGGGTGACGGTGGCCGTGAACGGCGTCGTGCGCGCGGCGAGGCGCCAGAGCGCGCGGAGGATCCACTCGTCGGGGAGCCACACGGCCGCATCGAACGGGTCGAACTGGAGGACGACGGGGAGCACCGCCACCCCGGCGTCCTGGGCCACGGCGAGGGCGCCGTGTCGGAAGGGGAGCACGCGGTCCCCGGGACCGATCTGCCCTTCGGGCGCGATGACGATGGGCGGGCACGGCCGCTCGGACAGGGCGCCGATGAGGGCCTCGCGCGAGGCCGCCCGGCTCTCCTCGTCCTTCCGGTCCACAAACACGGTCCCGACGGACCGGGCGATCCACCCGATGAAGGGGAGCCGGCGCACGCCCGCCGTCGCGAGGAACCGGACCGGCGTGACGGCCTCCACCACGACGGGGTCGAGGTAGGACAGGTGGTTGATGAAGACGAGGCCCTCGTGGCGGCGCAGCGCGTCGGGGGCGGAGCCGCGGAGGCGGATCCCGAAGAGGCCGACGAACAGCCGCGCCAGCGCGACCACGACCCAGAGCCCCGGCCGGACGCCCCGCACGCGGCCAGGCACGAGCGCGGCGAGGGGGACCGCCAGGGCGCCGGCCGCCGCGACGGCCAGCACGAGGAGGATGCGCACGACGCCGACCAGGACGGCGACCGGGCCGGGCCGATGAACGGGAGCGGGGGGCTGGAACGAGATCCGCTCAGGCATGGATCGGAGCGAATGGATCGGAGCGAGCGGGTCGGTCACTTCGGGGCGCGGAGGAGGAGGAGGAGCGCGGCCGCCGCGAAGACCGCGTGGGGGAGCCAGGCGGCGAGGGCAGGGGGGAGGGCCTCGGCGTACCCGAAGGGCTCGATGACCTTCTGGAGGGCGAGGTACACGAACGCCACGAGGAGGCCGAGGGCGAGCTGGACGGCCTGCCCGCCGCGCCGCCGCCGCGCCGCGAGGGACACGCCCACGAGGACGAGGATGAGGTTGGCGAGGGGGTAGGCGAACTTGGCGTGGTACTCGACGAGGGGCCGCCCGATGCGGCTCGCGCCCGCCCGCTCCAGCGAGGCGACGTAGGCCCGCGCCTCCGGGATCGTGAGCCGCTCGGCGTCGCGCTCGCTCCGGGCGAGGTCGGGCGGGAGCACCGTGAGCGCTGTATCGAGTTCGCCGAGGACCACCCGCTGCGCCCGGCCATCGGCCGAGAACCGGTGGAGGACGGCCTCGGCCAGGTGCCACGACGCCGTCGAGTCGTCCCACCCCATCGTCTCGGCGTCGAGGCGGCGGACGAGGCGCGCGGGGGCGAGGGTACCACCCGTCGTGTCCACGGCGAAGTCGAGGAGCGAGACCCGGAAGCCCTGGCGCTGCTCGGGGTCGTAGAACCCGACGGCGAGGACGCTGCCGGGGGCCGTCTGCCGGTACACGTCGCTGGTCTCGGGGGCGTCCGGCGCGTCGCGGTAGTAGCGCTGCTGGAAGTCGAGGACGACGGCGTTGGCGGGGGGCACCACCCAGCCGTTGAACCACAGCATGAACCCGGTGACGAGGGCGCCCGCGAAGGCGAACGGGACGAGGAAGCGGTAGAGCGAGACGCCCGCCATCGTGAGCGCCGTCAGCTGCATGGTCCCGCTGAGGCGCGCCGTCACGTAGATGGCGGCGAGGAAGACGGCGAGGGGGCTCGTCAGCTTGACGATCTCCGGGACGTAGTTCCGGTAGTACGTCCCGAACACCTCCCCCAGCGTGGCGCCCCGGTCCATGAAGTCGTCGATGTACTCGACGTAGTCGAGGACCACGAAGAAGACGACGAGGAGGCCGAGGAGGAGCGCCGTCGCGGCGAAGAAGCGCCGGAGGATGTGGAGGTCGAAGCGGGTCACGGGGGGTCGGAGTGGCGGCGCAACGGGCGCGCGGGGCGCGCCAGACCTCGGGGCCGACGTGCGCGAAGAACGGGCGAGGATACGCACGGACGCGGCCCGGGATCGGCGGGCTTGGTAGCTTCCGGACCCATCGAGCCCCCTCTTCCCGATCCACCGATTCCATGAAGGTCCACGAGTACCAGGCCAAGGACATCCTCGCCGAGTACGGTGTCGCCGTGCAGCGCGGCGTCGTCGCCGAGACGGTCGAGGAGGCCGTCGCGGCGGCCGAGGCCATGGCCGCCGACGGCGTCGCGCTCTTCGTCGTGAAGGCGCAGATCCACGCGGGCGGGCGCGGCAAGGGCGGCGGCGTCAAGCTGGCGCGGAGCGTCGAGGAGGTGCGCGAGAAGGCCGAGGCCATCCTCGGGATGCAGCTCGTCACGCCGCAGACCGGCCCCGAGGGGCAGACGGTCCGAAAGGTGCTCATCACGGCCGCCGAGGACATCGCCCACGAGTACTACGTCGGCGTCACGCTGGACCGCGCCACGGGCCAGAACGTCGTCATGGCCTCGACCGAGGGCGGCGTCGAGATCGAGGAGGTGGCCGCCGAGACGCCGGAGAAGATCGTGAAGGTGCACGTGGACCCGGCCGTCGGGCTCCGGCCGTTCCAGGCCGTCGAGGTCGCCAGCCGCCTCGGCTTCGAGGGCTCCGCGTTCAAGGAGGCCCAGAAGTTCGTCCGCGCGCTCTACCGCGCCTACGAGGCGTCCGACGCCACGATCGCGGAGATCAACCCGCTCGTCCTCACCGAGGACGGCCGCGTCGTCGCCCTCGACGCCAAGGTCAACCTCGACGACAACGCGCTCTTCCGCCACGCCGACCTCGCCGACCTCCGCGACGTCCACGAGGAGGACCCCCTCGAGGTCGAGGCCGGCGAGCACCACCTCAACTATGTCAAGCTCGACGGCAACGTCGGCTGCATGGTCAACGGGGCCGGCCTCGCGATGGGGACGATGGACCTCATCAAGCTGGCCGGCGGCGAGCCCGCCAACTTCCTCGACGTCGGCGGCACGGCGAACGCGCAGACGGTCGAGGCCGGCTTCCGCATCATCCTCAAGGACCCGAACGTCGAGGCCATCCTCGTCAACATCTTCGGCGGCATCGTCCGGTGCGACCGCGTGGCCCGAGGCATCGTGGAGGCGGCCAAGAACGTCGAGATCCCCGTGCCGCTCATCGTCCGGCTGCAGGGGACCAATGCGGAGGAGGGGATGGAGATCCTCCGGACGAGCGGCGTCGAGCTGGAGTCGGCCATCCAGCTCAAGGAGGCAGCGGAGAAGGTGCAGGCGGCGCTGAATCGGTAGCCCCCGGCCGGCGCTCCCCAGACGGTGGGACCCATGGCATCGCCTCCACTTGCCGCCTCTCCCTCCGCCGGGACGGGCGTTCGCCTGGAGGCTGTGACCAAGCGCTACGGCGGGGTCGTGGCCGTGGACGCGGTCTCGCTGGACGTGCCCCCGGGCGCGTTCGTCTCGCTCCTCGGCCCGTCGGGGTGCGGGAAGACCACCCTCCTCCGCCTCGTCGGCGGCTTCGAGGCGCCCGACGCCGGACGCGTCCTCATCGGCGGCGACGACGTGACGGGCCGCCCCCCGCAGGCGCGCCCGACGGCCATGGTGTTCCAGAGCTACGCGCTCTTCCCCACGATGACGGTGGAGGAGAACGTGGCCTACGGCCTCCGCGTCCGCCGCGTGCCCAGGGCGGCGCGCGCCGAGCAGGTCCGCCAGGCCCTGCGCCGCGTGGACCTGTCGGGGCTGGAGGACCGCCCCGTGACGGCGCTCTCGGGGGGGCAGCAGCAGCGCGTCGCCCTCGCCCGCGCCCTCGCCGTCGCGCCCGCCGTGCTCCTCTTCGACGAGCCGCTCTCGAACCTCGACCAGGCCCTCCGCGAGCAGACGCGGGCAGAGCTGAAGTGGCTCCAGGGCGAGCTGGGGACGACGAGCCTCTACGTCACCCACGACCAGCAGGAGGCCCTCGCGCTCTCGGACCGCATCGCTGTGATGCGGGCCGGCCGGATCGTGGAGGTGGGGCCACCTGAGGCGCTCTACGCGGAGCCCGAGACGGCCTACGTCGCCCAGTTCCTCGGGGGGGCGAACGTGGTGTCGGGGGCGCTGGCCGAGCAGCTCGCGGGGGCGCCGCCTCCCGACGGATCCGCGCTCGCGGTGCGCCCGGAGGCCCTCGCTCCGTCCGACGCGGGAGGGGGGGCGCTCCCCGCGCGGTTCGTCGCGCGCCAGTTCCTCGGCACCCACGCTGAGTGGGCCGTTGAGGTGGAGGACCCCGAGGGGGCGGGCGACGTGCGGCTCCGCCTCTGGACGCCTCCCGAGACGGCCGTCCCCGACCGCCTCTTCGTCCGTGCGACGCGCACGCGCTGGGTGCGCCGCGAGGGTGCGGCGTGAAGGCGGAGGAACGGAAGCGCCCCCTGCGCATGCTACGCGTGTCTTCGCCGTTCCTCACGCCCACCGCTGACGTTCCTCCTGCCGCCATGAGCGCCCCCCCCACCCAGGACGAGTTCGTGCTCCGAGAGGGGACCGACGGGCTCACGCCCGCCCGCATCGCGACGCTCTACCGCCGCGCGCCGCTCCTCCGCCAGACCGACAACGCCGACCGCCTCCGCCGCGCCTTCGACAACACCCAGCTCGTCCTCACGGCGTGGCAGGGCGACCGCCTCGTTGGCCTCGCCCGGGTGCTCACCGACGGCGTGCAGGTGGCCTACCTCTGCGACCTCGCCGTCGAGCCCGATGTCCAGGGCCTCGGGATCGGGAAGCTGCTCATCGACGCGGTCCTGGAGCGGTGCGCGGGGACCGAGCTGGTGCTCCGGGACTCCAACCTGTCGAGCGGGTTCTACGAGCACCTCGGCTTCAGGCCGATCGAGAACGGGTGGGTCCGGGAGGCGTGAGCGCGCCGGACGGGTTCCGGTGCTAAGTTTTCAGCATGCGAAACGGCCTCTTCCCCATCCTCTTCGGCGGCGACGGCGGCGGCTCGGCCCTGGCCGACGTCGGCCTGCTGCTCCTCCGCCTCTTCACGGGGCTCGCGCTCGCGTTCGCCCACGGCTTCGGCAAGGTGCCGCCCTCGGAAGGCTTCGTCGCGAGCGTCGTGGAGATGGGCTTCCCGGCCCCGGAGGCCTTCGCGTGGGCGGCGGGGCTGTCCGAGTTCGCGGGGGGGCTCCTCCTCGCGGTCGGCCTCCTCACGCGTCCGGCCGCGCTCATGATCGCCATCACCATGGCGGTCGCGGCCGTCGTGCGGCACGCCGGGGACCCGTTCTCGTCGCAGGAGAAGGCGCTGCTCTTCCTCGCCGTGGCGGTGGCTTTCCTGTTCGTGGGGAGCGGGCGCTACAGCCTGGATCGGCTGGTCTACCGGAAGCCGGACGACCGGATCTGGCGCTGACGGGGGGCCTCAGGCCTCGCGGCACTGGAGGTGATCCTGCAGACGCCGGACCCCCGGCTGCTCGACCACCAGCCCCAGCACGCGCTCGCGCAGCGCTTCAAACGGGATCTGCCCGTAGACGGCCACCGAGCCGTCGTGGACGTAGATCGACAGGCCGCGGAGGTCGTCCAGCGGAGCGTTCTCGACGGCGAACAGGATGCGCCGGGCGAGCTCGCGGTCGGCGTGGGTCCGCGCCTTCCGTTCCTGCATCGTCTGCAGGAGCCCCTGGAGGCGGGGGGGGAGGGCGGTGGGAGCCGAAAGGAAGGGGGTGGACACAGCGGCGGTGGCGGGTGGAGCCCAGCGTCCTGCAAAGGCTGTACCGGGGGCGGTGAAGATACAGCCGTCGGCCGTAAGGTGTGAAACCGGCCTGGGCGGGGCGGTTCGACAGCGTCGGCCCTCCCGAGACGCATCGGCTGGCGTGTGAAACGACCCCATCAGGTGGACGAATCGTACGGTCCGGGTTCCGCGTGTGTCGCGTATCGGCTACAAGATCGAGCCGATCTGGGTCTGCACGTCGGCGCGCGGGACGTCGAGGCGGAGGAGGTCGCGGAGGTACCCGCTCTTGACGTAGATCGAGAACGCGAACGAGCGGTACGCCCCGAAGGGCACCCAGTTGAACCGGGCCTCCCAGCAGTGGAGGTCGCGGACGACGGAGAGCTGGGTGTAGCTCAGCTCGCCCGCGAGGACGTCGTAGGAGGCGCTGCCCGCGACCTTCCAGTTCGGCGTCAACGACACGTCGAAGTTGGGGATCGATACGACGGCGCGTTGGTTGGCCTCTTGCCCGAAAACGGGGGTGTAGCCGTACGTGAGGTCGAACGAGATGGACCACGGCGCGGCGAAGTCGGTGTAGCCGGCGGGGACGACGCCGGTGCCCGGCTGGGCCGGGTCGTAGCCCACCGGCCCGAAGGCGTCCGAAAGGCCGGGGGGGAGGCCCGCTGCGCCAGGGGGGAGGGCGCCGGGCAGGTCCCGCGCCGGGCCGCCGCCGCCGCGGAACGACGCTCCCAGCGAGAGGTTGACGTTCGTCGTGCGGAGGAGCCGCCCCGTCTCGGTGAGGTAGGTCGTGGGCGAGGGGCGGCCGAGGGAGTCGAGGGCGTAGGGTGAGAACGTGGCGTCGAGGCGGAGGCGGAGCTGGTCGAGCTGGCTCGAGAGGTCGAGGGACACGTCGGAGAGCGGGCGCTCCTCGGCGGAGAAGTCGTAGCCGGAGCGGAGGTTGAGCGAGAGCAGCTGGAGCGGCGTCCGTGTGGTCTCCCCGGTCGAGTCCGTCCGCGCGAGGCGGGTCTGGAACACGTTCCCGATCGAGACCCCGAGCCGCTGGGTCGGCCGGTTCGGGAGCCCCGCCACGATGGGGTACTCGACGACGGCGCCCGCGGTGTCGGTGTAGGACCGGAAGTAGTTGAAGGGGGCCTCGGAGTAGTCGGGTTCGAACGAGAGCGTGGCCTGGGGCGTGAGGGTGTGGCGGAGGCCGTCGAGGGCGCCGAGGCGGAGGGGGAACGTGCCGTAGAGCCGGGTGCCGGTCGAGAGGTTGAGGCTGACGCGCCGAACGGCGGTGAACCCGGTCTCCTGCTCGATCTGAACGCCGCCGCTGCCGTCGAGGGAGCGGCGCTCCGACCGGTCGTACCACGTCTCGGTGTAGCGGACCGCCGGGTTGAGGGTGAGGAAGAACGGGGTGTTGCCCGGGAGGCGGTTGATCGTGTAGGCCGCGCTCGTCGAGACGGCGTGCTGCGCCTGGCCGCGGTAGCGGATCGCCTCGCCCGTCGCCCCGCGGTAGGCGTCGTAGTCGTAGAGGCCCTCGATCCAGGAGACGTCCTCGAACCCGGTGCCGGCGAGGACGGAGTCGGGGAGGGGGGAGAAGCCGTAGGTGTTCGTCAGCGTGCCGCGGTAGTCGATGCCGAGCTGCTCGTACCACGCCTCGCCGCGCCCGGCCCCGCGGCGGAAGGGGAAGAGGCGCTGCTGGCTGAACGAGAAGGAGGGGAGCGTGAGGTCGGCGGCGCCCTCGTTGAGCCGCTGCGTGCCGCTGAGGTCGAGGCCGATGGAGCGCCCCCCCCGCCAGGTCTTGGCGAAGCTCACGCGCGACGTGCTCGTCTGCGAGACCCGCTCGTCGTACTGGTTCGTCGTGAAGCGCGTGGCGCTGGAGCGGAGGTTGACGTTGGCGTTGAGCCGCGCCGTGGGGTCGAACTCCTGGGCGTGCCGCCACGTCACCCCGATCACGTTCTCGAGGGCGAAGTCGGGGTCCGCGCGCTCGCCGCGGCGGAGCCGGGCGTAGGAGACGTCGAGGGCGCCGTCGAAGGCGTAGCGGCGGGCGTAGTTCGCGATGCCGCCGAGCTGGTAGGAGCCCCGGGTCCCGACCTTGGCGCGGACGAGCGCGTCGAAGTAGTCGCTCGCGGCCCAGTACCAGCCGAGGTTCTCGAGGTAGAACCCGAACGCGGCGCGGTCCTCGCCGTAGGCGACCGGGAGGGGGCCCGAGCGCCGGCCCTCCGCCGCGGGGAAGTACCCGAACGGCAGCCACAGCGGCATCGGGATGCCGAGGAGGTGGAGCTGGACGGGGCCGGTGTAGACGTACTCTTGGTCCACGATCTTCATCCGCCCGGCGACGACGCTGTAGTGGGGGTGATCGAGCTCGCACGTGGTGTAGGCGGCGTCGGCGGCGTAGATCACGTGGGGCGCGGCCTGCTTCACCACGCCGCCCAGCAGGAACCCCTCCTCGATCGCGGTCCGCGCGCCGACCACCCGGCCCCGCTGGGTCTCCAGGTTGTAGACGAGCTCGTCGCCGGAGAAGCCGTCCGAGCCCTGCTCGAACCGGGCAGGCACCGGCTGCCCCGCCGAGTCCGGCAGAGCCGGGAGCGCCCGCATCTGCTGCCGCTCGAAGTCGAGCTCCAGCACGCCCGCCGTCAGCGTCGCCTCCTCGTATTTCGCCGTCACGTCGCCGTAGAGCGTGGCGCGGTCCGAGGCGGTGGTGTCGCGCCCGGCGAGGACGATGCGGAGGGAGTCCCGCGCGGCGTAGGTGACGGGCCGGTCCAACCCCCCGCTGGCCGGTGGGGCGACCCGGACGCCGAGCGGCGGGCTCTCGGGAGCCGGGGTGACGAGGGTATCCGTCAGGCTCGAGGGCCCGTCCGACACCGCCAGGGAGTCGGGCTCCCCCGCGAGGGGCGGCTGCTCCTGTGCGGCTGCGCTCGCGGCGAGGGAGCACGCGAGGAGGGCGCAGCAGCGGAGGGTCAGGCGGAACGACACGAGGGCGGGGGCGGTCCGGGGGAAGCTATCCCCTGGGAGGCCGCCAGCGGGTTGCGGCGAGGTAACGTCGCGCCGCCCCCCTCTCGCGCTCACGCCCCGTCCTCGGCCTGCTCGAACACGAGGCACGCGGCGCCGAGCAGGGCCACCTCGTTGCCCAGCGTCTCGCGTACGACCTCCAGCCCCTCCCGAAACGAGGGGAGCACGAACTGGTGGAGGGCCCGGCGGGTGGGCTCGAGGACGAAGTCGCCGGCCTGCGAGATGCCTCCCCCCACCACGACCTTCCGGATGTCGAGGAGGCAGACGGCGCCGCCGAGGGCGCACCCGAGCTTGTGGCCGGCCCACGCGAGGACGGCACGCGCCGGCTCGTCGCCCGCGGCGGCGGCTTCGTAGAGCTGCCGCGGGGTGAGGGCTTCGAGCTCCGGGCCGGCCGGCCCTTTGAGCTGGGTGTCTTCGTTGAGGAGGCGGAAGCGGGCGTGACGGCTCAGGAAGGCCTGGCCGATGTAGGCTTCGACGGCCCCCGGGATGCCGCTGCGCGCGAGGGGCCCCTCGTAGTCGACGCTCATGTGACCGAGCTCGCCGGCTGCGCCGCTCGCGCCGCGGAAGAGCCGGTGGCGATGGACGATGGCCCCGCCGACGCCGGTGCCGAGCGTGGCCATGATGAACGAGTCGAAGGAGCGGCCGGCGCCGAAGAAGGCGGATCCGAGCGCCGCCACGTTCGCGTCGTTCTCGACGACGATGGGGAGGGGGGCGTCGAGCCTCCGGCGGATCGCCTCAGGGACGTGGATGCGGTCCCAGCCGGGAAGGTTGGGCGGCTTGATCACCGTGGCCCGGTCGAGGGCCACGACGCCGGGGACCCCGATGCCGACCCCGAGCGCGCCGGCCCCCGCCGGCACCGCGGCCTGCAAGCTCGCGACGAGGGCGGCGACGCGGTCGAGCACGCGGTCCGCCCCCTCCTCGGCCTCGGTGTCGACGACCTCCTCGTGGACGAGGCCGTGCGACGGGTGCACGAGCCCGCCCTTCATGGTGGTCCCGCCGAGGTCGACGCCGAGGGCGTAGAGGTCCATGCCTGAGCCGGGCGTGGTGCTAGTCCGATCCCCTCGCGACGCGGTAGACCGTCTCGCCGGGCCGCCGCATCCCGTACTGCTCTCGGGCGACCCGCTCGACGAGGGCCGGGGAGAGGCCGGCGGCGAGGCGGCGCTCCAGGTCCTCGTTCTCGGCCCGGAGCCGCGCGTTCTCGGCTTCCAGGGTGTGGAGGCGGTGCGCGTACGTCGCCCGGCGGAGGAGGCTGTGGCTGTCGAAGAAGGCGAGCCAGCCGACGAGGAGGCCGAGGGCGAGGTACAGCAGGCGCCGGCGCCACACGGGCTGGAGCGAGGGGGGACGGAGGGCCATGTCTCGGGGGGATGAGCGCCGGAAGGTACGGGTTCCGGCGCGGCCGCGCGCGGCGGGGCGTCAGAACCGGAACGTGTCGAGCCCCGGGTAGAGGGCCGCCTCGCCGAGCTGCTCCTCGATGCGGAGGAGCTGGTTGTACTTCGCCGTGCGGTCGCTGCGCGAGGCCGAGCCGGTCTTGATCTGGCCCGCTCCCGTCGCCACGGCGAGGTCGGCAATC
>JAWWCA010000069.1:0-15728 GCA_033720695.1 Rubricoccaceae bacterium | reverse complement strand
GGCGTCGTCCACGGCGAGGCGCGCCGCCTCACCCAGCGCCTCGCCAGGCACGACGGGCAGGCGGGCGTCGAGGCGGTCGGCCCCGAGGTAGCCGCCGACGGCGACCTGGTGCGCGGGCTCGGGCGCCCAGGTCAGCTTGGCCTCGGCGTCGTAGAACCCGTGCGCCACGTCCTGGGTGTCGACGGCGCGGAGGCCGAGGGGGTCGAGGACGACGGCGGCGGCCTCCCGCCGGAGCGTCGGCGCGAAGAGGCCGTCGAGGAGCGAGCCGCGCCCGGCCAGGAGGAGACCCGCCGTCGGCGAGAGCGGCATCTCGGCGACGGCGCGGGCCGAGAGCGGTGAGAGCGCCGCCACGCCCGTCGGGCGCTCGACGAGGCCGTCTTTCGTCTCCACCTCGACGACGCCCGCGAGGCCGCCGCCCAGCTCGGCCGGGAGCGAGCCCCGGTGGAAGCGGACGCGCCGGTAGGCCTCGGGCTGGAGCGCCGAGAACAGCCCGTAGGCGTGCCACGGCTCGACGAACGGGACGCCGTCGCGGAGGTAGCGCGTCAGCGACGGGTCGGCGCCGCGGACGGAGAGGCCACCGCTGCCGTCGCGCGCGAGGCCGGGCAGCCAGGCCAGCGCCTGCCCGAGGTCGCCCTCGCCGAGGTGGATGGGCAACGCCGCGGCCTGACGCGAGGCCAGCTCGGTCATGCCCGGCTCGGGCTCGGGGAGGTCGCCGCGAACGGTCGCGTCGTCGGAGGCGAGGACCTCGGGCTGGAGGCGGATCGTCGGAGGGAGCTGCGGCGAGAGGGGGTAGACGGCCAGCCGCACACGCACGGGCCGGTAGCCCACGTGCGAGAAGCGGACGGTGTACTCGCCCGTGGGGAGGTCGGGGACGAGGAACGAGCCGTCGTGGTCGGCCACGCCGCCGAGCTCGAGGTCGACGAGCCAGGCGTGCGCGCCCCAGAGGGCCTCGCCCGTCTCGGCGTCCACGACGCGCCCTTCGAGGACGCCGGTGTAGGCGGCCGGGTCGTCGGGCTCGACGAGCACGTTGAGCGGCTCGGCGAGGATGACGTAGCGCCCACGTCGGATGCGCTCGGCGCGGAGGCCGGTGCCGTCGAGGAGGGCCGCGAGCGCGGCATCGGGCTCCTCGCCCTCCTTGTACTGCGCCGACACCGTCTGCCCCTCCACGAGGCGGTGCGCGAAGACGAGACTCACACCCGCCACATCGGCCAGCTCGTAGAGCGCATCCTGGAGCGAGACCCCGTCCCAGCGGTGGATGAGCCCGGGGCTGCCCGGCTTCACCTGCGCCCGCGCGACGCCGGCCCCCGCGACGAGCGCGGCGACGAGGACGAGCGGGACGAGACGGCGGACGTGCATGGAGGGAGGGACGGTGGTCGCCCACAAGAACGCAAAAACCTCGCCCCGGAAAACCACCGGGGCGAGGGGCCCGTTCCGACATCGCCCACGAGGGGGATCCGGGCGCCCGCTGTCTCCTCTAGCGGACACCCGTCTCAGGAGGGCAGGAGCCGGTAGCCGCCGCCCGGCTGCCCCTCGATGCGGGCGCCGAGCGTGAGGGCGAGCTCTTCCAGCACGGCCGCGAGGCCGGCCTCGCGCTCGAACCGCGTCGCTGAAACCATCTCACCGGCCAGCGCCGGGTCCACGTCCACGGGCACACCGAAGGCCTCCGACAGCCGCGCGGCGACGGCGCTGAGCGGCTCGGCCCGGACGAACAGGTCGCCCGTCCAACCGAGCGCCGCGTCGAGGTCGGCCGCCGCGGGTGCTGCCGGCGCGTCCAGGGCGACGACCCGGCTCCGCTGGCCCGGCGCGAGCTCCACGGATCCGGCGGCCGCGTCCTTCGATGCGAGCGCGACGGCGCCTTGCACCAGCACCACGTCGGTCGCGGCCGCGTCCACGTCCACGCCGAACGTCGTCCCGAGAACGGTCACGACGGCATTGGGGGTCTCGACGGTGAAGGGGTCTGCGGGGTCGTGGCGGATGGCGAAGAGGGCGCTGCCGGCGAGGAGGCGGGCCTCCCGGACGTCGGCGTCCTCGGGCGCCTGGAGCACGGCGCCCGGCGCGAGCTCCACCGAGGAGCCGTCGGGCAGGTCCAGGGCCATCGCCTCGGTAGCGCGGATCGTCTCGAACCCGGCGTCGCGGCGGACGACCGTCGCGAGGACCGCCCCGAAGAGGACGACGGCGACAACGGCCGCATACCGCCACACCGTCGAGACGCGCCGGAGCGGGCGGGCCGACCTCGCAGCGGGTCGGTCGGCCGCCACGGGCGGCGCGGGGCGGGCGGCGCGCCCATTCGGCGCGGTGTGCGTGCTCCAGGCACGGTCGAAGGCCTCCCGGTCGGCGCGCAGGCGGCGCACGGCGGCGACGAGACCGGGGTGCTCGGCGAGGGCGTCGCGGAGCCGCCCGCCGTCGGCTGCGAGCCGCGCCTGGTCGGCGGCGTCGAGGAGGTTCTCGACGGCCCGCTCGCCGGGCAGCGGCTCGTCGGAGAGCGCGTAGAGGACGAGGAGGGTGCGGTCCGGGAGCGCCTCGGCGAGGTCGCGCCGGACGGTCGCGCGGAGACGCTGCCAGTGGCGGAAAGCCGCTGCGAGGTCGGGGTCGGCCCGGAGGGCACGGTCCACCGCCGCCTGCTCGTCGGGCGGGAGGGTGTCGTAGAGGGCGAGGACGTCGAGCGGCTCGCTCATGGCTCGGGGGTGGCTGTGGGCGCGAGGCCCTTCAGGACAGAGTCAGGTCAGGGGGTGCGTCATCAAGGCCAGCACGAGGGCGGTCAGCGCGTCGCGGAGGCGTGCGAACGCGCGCTTGACCTGCATCTTCACGGCGGCCTCGGTGGTGTCGAGCATCTCCGCGATCTCGGCGTAGGGGTAGCCGAGCTCGCGGAGCTCGAGGATGCGGCGCGCGTGATCGGTGAGCACGGTCATGGCACGTTCGAGGTCCACCTGGAGGCCGGCCGACTCCGTTCCCCGCGGGTCGGCCGGGGGCAGGTCGGGGTCGTAGAGCGCCTCGCGGGCGGAGTAGCGCCCCCGGTAGAAGTCCTGCAACTCGAAGAGGGCCGCTTTCATGGCGAAGGCTTTGAGGCGGTCGGGCTGCTGGAGGGCGTCGAGGCCGCGGTGGACACGGATGAGCGCGTTCTGCACGAGGTCATCCACGTCGGGCCCACGGCCGATCCGGCTGGTGAAGAAGGCACGGAGGATCGGCTCGAGCGCTGCGAGGAGACGCGTCCGGGCGTCTTCGTCGCCGCGCTGGGCGCGCGCTACAACCTCCGGATCGAAGGGAGCCATGCAGATGACGGTTCAACGGGTTAGCCGCCGCAACGCCGGGCGGGGTCACAAAGTACGGGACGAGGGCGGGTGAATCGTTCGGGAGGGGCGGCCGACCCCTCCTTCGACCGGGCGCGGCGCCCTACCCCAGCCTCGCCAAGGCAAGCGCGACGACGCCCACCACCATCGCGCCCTTGAGCCAGGCGCTCGCGCGCGCCGCGCCCGTTCGCCACACCGCGTCGGCATCGGTCGGCGCGGCGGCATCGGCAGCGAGGAGGGCCCAGGCCGCACCGAGTAGGGCGGCGGCGACGGGGAGCGCGAGCGCGAGGAACACGGTGCCGAGCCCTGCGAACGCGGGCACCGGCAGTGCGAAGAGGGTCACGAAGATGAGGACGAGCGCGAAGGCAGCAGCCGGCCGCCGGCCCCATCGAAGCGGCAGCGTCCGCGCCCCCTCCGCCGCGTCGCCCGCCGCGTCCTCGATGTCTTTGACCACCTCGCGGGCGAGCGTCGTCAGGAACGCGAACGCGGCGCCGAGCCACGCCGCTCCCGGCGACGCGTGCGCGGCGAGCCCCCCGTACAGGATGGCGAGCCCGAGGACGGCAGCGACGGCGAGGTTTCCCCATCCGGGCGAGCGTTTGAGCCGCGCGCTGTAGGCCCAGAGGAGAGCTGCGGAGCCGGCGGCCAGAGCCCCATGGAGGGGGGAGACGAGCCCGCCGAGGACCACGCCCAAGCCCGTGAGCACGGCCCACAGCGCCCACGCCGCGCGGACGGAGACCAGCCCCGAGGGGAGGGGCCGGCGGGGACGGTTCACGCGGTCGATGGCGAGGTCGTACACGTCGTTGACCGCGTTCGCCGCCCCCCCGATGAGCGCGGCCGAGGCCATCGCGAGCAGCACCCGGCCGACGACCCCGCCGGCGAACGCCGCCGCGCCGCCCGCGAGGAGTGCACCGAGCGCCACGCCCGCCAGGAAGAGCGCGAAGTTGAGGGGGCGCAGAAGGCGCAGGAGGGCAGCGGCGGTGCGGAGGAGCGGCATCGGCGCAAGGCGGGGACGCGCCGGAAGCTACCGCCGAACGAACGCGCGCCGCCGGGACCGAACCCGGCGGCGCGCACGATGAGGGGAGCCCGCGGGGGTCAGTCCTGCGGTGCTTCCAACTCGCGGAGGTAGTCCTCCACGCTGCCGACGCTCACACGCGTCTCGCCCTTGATCTTTTTGGCCTTGATGCTCCCCTGACGGATCAGACGCTGCACCTGGTTCCGGTCGATGAGCTTGAGCAGCCGGCGGGCCTCCGTCCGCGAGACGGTGTCGTTCCGGTACTCCTCAGCGAACCCGCGGAGGAAGTCGAGGGAGGAGGGGGAGATGTTGATGAGGCGGAGCTCCTCGTTCTCGTTCGAGATCCCCCAGTCGAGGGACGCCTCGATGAGGCCGCGGTCGGTCCAGCTCACGAGGGTTTGCTTCGAGATGCAGACGGCCTCCGAGAGCTCGTCGAGCACGAGCTGCTTGGCATCGGTGATGTCTTCGGTGGCGTCCGCCATGGGGAATCGGGCCATCGAGCGCTCCTTCAGAAAGTTGTTGCGACGGTTTTCTCTTCCACGCGTACGGCGGCCGTTTGATCCTCCCATCGCTCGGCGCGGGGCGGCCGATCCGCCGCGGGGCGGCATGGTGCGTGGGGTACCCGCCACACCGCCCGGATGACCACGAGGGGCTCGCCGCGGGGGGCTCCTGGCGGGGCCGGCTCCCGCGCCTTCGGCTAGTAGAGCGCCCGGTCGGTGAGCTCCGCGAGCGCGTCGCGGCTGAGGACACGCCACGACGGCGCGTTGAGGTCGCCGGAGGCGCCGCGCCGGAAGGTGGCGCGGAGCAGGAGAGCCTTCCCGCCGTCCTCGGCGGCGGGCACGAACGCCGCGGCGGTAAACCGGAAGACGAACGTGGCCGCGACGGGGTCGAAGCCGAACGTGCGCCCAATCGTCTCGGCGACGTAGCGGACCTCGTCGGTCACGGGGCTCCGGGCGCCGTCGGCCCGCTCGTCCACGACGACGGTGTGGGGGCGGCGCTCGTCGCCGCTCGCGAAGAGGCGGACGCGGGCCTCACGCTCCTGGCTGTAGCCCCGCCAGGTGATGAGGGTGTCGGCGAGAGGCTGCGCGGCCAGCCGGGGAACCGAGGAGACGAGCAGGAGGACGAGCAGAGCGCGGCAAGCGGGCAGGGGCATGACGGCGGGCTCGGGTCGGAGGGCCAGGGCGCGTCGTGGGGGTACGCGTACTGACACCTCGCCGCTGCGCGATCTAACCCCGCCTTCGGTCCGGCGGCCCTCAGCGCCCGCGGTCGGCGGCGCGCCAGAGGTACCACGCAGCGACGCTCCGCCACGGGCGCCACCGCTCCCCGTGCGCGCGGAGTGCGGCGGGCGCCGGCAGATCGTCGAGGCCGTGGAGGAGGCGGAAGCCGCTGCGGACGCCGAGGTCGGTGATGGGCAGCACGTCGGGCCGGCCGAGGTCGAAGATGAGCAGCATCTCGGCGGTCCACGGCCCCACCCCTCGCACGGCCGTCAGGCGCTGTACGATCTCGTCGTCCGAGAGGGGGCGGAGCGCGTCGAGGTCGGCCGGCACGGTGCCGTCGAGGATCTTGGCCGCGAGGTCGCGGAGGGCGGCGAGCTTGTTGCGCGAGAGGCCCGCGCCGCGGAGCGGCTCGTCGGGGAGGGCGAGCAGGGCCTCGGGCGTGGGCGCCCCGTCGAAGAGGGTGAGGACGCGGCCGTGGATCGTGGCGGCCGCCTTGCCGGCGAGTTGCTGGTACACGACGGCGCGGAGGAGGTACGGGAAGGGCGCCTGGTTCCGAGGCGCGAGCGTGCAGGGTCCCACGTCCGCGATAAGCGCCCCGAGCACGGGGTCGGCCTCGGCGAGGGCGGCCGCGGCCTCGGCCGGGTCGTAGGGCGCGCTCACTCGTCGCCGTACAGCGCGACGGTGACCGCGCCGCTCTGCGTGATGAACCCGCGGTACATCCCCTCGGTGTTGAACGGCATCGCCACGTTCCCCTCGCGGTCGAGCACGATGACGCCGCCGGTGCCGCCGGCCTCGGCGAGGGTCTCGTGGATGACGGCCTCGGCGGCCTCCACACACGGCTGCCCCGCATACTTCGCCCGCGCCACGATGTCGTGGGCGATGGCGAGGCGGATGAAGTACTCGCCGTGACCGGTCGAGCTCACGCCGCACGCCGCGTCGTCGGCGTAGGTGCCAGCCCCGATGATGGGGGAGTCGCCGACGCGGCCCCAGCGCTTGTTGGTCATCCCGCCCGTCGAGGTGCCGGCGGCGAGGCGGCCCGCCTGGTCCCGGGCCACGGCGCCGACGGTGCCGGTCATCTGCCAGGGCTCGGGCTCCCGCAGGAGGGCGCCCTGCGCCTCGCGCTCGCGGCGCTGCACGCGCTCGAGCGCCGCCCGGCGGCCCTCGGTGTGGAACCACCGGTTCGGGACGAGCTCGAGGCCGTGGAGCAGGGCGAACTCCTCGGCCCCCTCCTCGGCGAGGAGGACGTGCGGCGAGTGCTCCATGACGGCGCGCGCGAGGCGGATGGGGTGGCGGACGTGCATCGTGCCCGCGGAGGCGCCGGCCAGCCCCGTCGCGCCGTCCATGATCGAGGCGTCGTGGCGGACGGTCCCGTCGGCCGCGAAGACGCCGCCCCGTCCGGCGTTGAAGTGGGGGTCGTCCTCCAGCACCTCGACGGCCGCGACGACGGCGTCGAGGGCCGGCCGGCCGGCCTGGACCGCGTCGTAGCCGGCCTGGAGGGCCGAGTCCTGGGCCGCGCGGATGGCCGTCGCCGTCTCCGGCGTCATGCTGGCGCGGCGCATGGTCCCGGCGCCACCGTGGACGACGAGGACGACGGGGTCGGCAGGCTGGGCGCTCACAGCGGCAGGGAGCAGGGCGAGGGCGAAGAGCAGGCGCAGCATGGGAGGCAGTGGGGGACCGGCCGAAGATAGGGCCCCGCGGCGCCGCTACACCGGGCGGCGCCGGTACGTCTCGAAGCGGAAGGCCGGCACGTCCCCGTCGGCGGCGTGCCGCTCGCACGCCACCCGCTCGAACGAGGCCTCCGGGCCCTCGGTCATGTGCTCGTACGGCGGGAAGACCGTGTCGCCCGAGAAGGCGCCCTCGACGAGCGTCAGCTCCAGCCGGTCGGCGAGCGGGAGCCCGGCCTCGTAGACGCTCGCCCCGCCCCCGAGGAACACCCGCTCGCGGTCGGCGAAGGCGCCGAGGGCCGCGTCGAGCGACGAGTAGATGTGGACGTTGGCGTGGTCCACGTGCAGCGGGTGGCGCGTGAGGACGACGTTGTCGCGGTCCTTCAGCGGCCCGCCGAACTGGTGGAGCAGGCTCTCGAACGTCCGCCGCCCCATGACGACGGGGTGGCCGAGCGTGAGCCGCTTGAAGCGCCGGAGGTCGGCCGGGATGCGCCACGGGAGGTCCAGCCCGTCGCCGATGACGCGGTTGGCCTCGGCCACCGCCGCGATGAGGACGACCTCGGCCACGGCTCAGACGGCGACGGGGAAGCGGATGGCTTCGTGGTGCCGGTACCCGTCGAGCGTGACGTCCCCGAACGCGAGGTCGTCGAGGTCCTTGGGCCGCCCGTCGGGGTGGCGGGCAACGGCGAGGCGCGGGGCCGGGTAGGGCTCGCGCGCGAGCTGCGCCTCGAGCCCGTCGACGTGGTCGACGTAGACGTGGGCGTCGACGAGGGTGTGCGCGAAGCGCCCCGGCCGCATCCCCACGCGCTGCGCGATCGCAATCGTGAGGAGGCTGTAGCAGGCGAGGTTGAAGGGGACGCCGAGGGCGAGGTCCGCGCTCCGCTGCGTGAGGTGGCAGTGGAGCCGGTCCGGGCCGTCCGCCACCGGCTCGACGTTGAAGCAGAACGTGTAGTGGCACGGCGGGAGCCGGCTCACGGCGGCGTTGGCCGGGTGCCACGCGCTCACGACGAGGCGCCGGCTCATCGGGGCCGCCTGAAGCGTGTCCACGACGTAGCCGAGCTGGTCGAACGTGAGCGTGCCATCCGGCTCTCGGCGGACGTTCGGGTGGGCGGCGTCGGCCCAGACCTCGCCCCCGAGCGCGGCGCCGTCCGAGGGGAGCGGGAAGCGACGCCAGAAGCGGCCGTAGGCGGTTTCGAGGTTCCCGTCGCCGTCGGCCCAGGCGTCCCAGATCTTGGTGTGCCGGCGGAGCTCGCGGATGTGGTCCTCGCCCGAGAGGTACCACAGCACCTCGCGCAGCATCGAGCCGAAGTAGACCTTCTTCGTCGTCAGGAGCGGGTAGCCCTCGGCGAGGTCCACGCTGTAGTGCTCGGCGAACGAAGCGATCGTGTCGGTCCCGGTCCGGTTCTGCTTGCGGACGCCGGTGTCGAGGACGCGACGGACGAGGTCGAGGTAGGCCTGCTCCGCGGTCGTGGTCGTGGCGGGGGCGGTGGCGACTTCCATGGGCGGCGGGGGACGGTCCGCTGAAGGATACTCGGCCCCCGCCACCTTATCAACCGGTGTGGACATCCCGTGGACGGCGAACCCTGCGCCCGACGGGGCGTTGCCGCCTCACCGTCCACTCCCCACCGTTCACCGAGCATGGACCCCGGCCTCCACGTCAAGCAGGCGATCAACCACCTCAACAAGATCCTCGGCTACTACCCGTACGTCGAGGAGGACGGCGAGGCCACGGTGGCCCTCACGCCCGAGGACTGGCACGTCGTCGCCGACGCGCTCTTCCACATGGACACCCCGCGCGAGGTCTTCCCCGACGCCCTCACGGACTACGCGATGGCCGACGACCACAGCGCCATCCTCCTGACCGTGGAGGATGGCACGGCGATCACCGTCGAGATGGGCTGAGGGGCCGCTCTCCGCGGCCCACCCTCAGGCGCGCGACACGCGGGCGAGGTCCTTGCCGAGCCGGTAGCCGTCCCCGCGGGCGAGCACCTGGTCCACGAAGGGCTCGGGCACGTCCACGAGCGTCTGCCGGTCCTCGATGAGGATCTTGCCGAGGACCTTGCCCGGGATGTCGGCTGTGCGCGCGATCGCGCTCACGACGTGGTTCACGCGGACGCCCTGGCGGTGGCCCTTGTCGAGGGCGAGGCGCACCATCCCAGCCTCCTCGCCCGTCGCGTGGGCGCCGCCCTTGCCGGCGCGGTCCCGGTACGGCGTGCCGCCGGACTTCCGCTTGTCACGGGCCGGCCGCACCTCGCCGATGGGCTCCAGCGTGGGGGCCGGTGCCGCTTGCTGGGCGAGCGTGAGCGCGGCGGCGGCCACGTCCATCGGGTCGGCACCGGACGTGACGAGGTCCACCACGAGCCGGCGCGCGGCGTCGGTCGGCCCCGCGAGGGCCTCGGTGACGGTCGTGCGGAAGGCGGCCTCGCGGTGGGCCTTCACGTCCTCGATGGAGGGGACGGGGACGAGGGGGATCGGCTGGCCGGTGTAGCGCTCGATGCTCCGAAGCAGCCCCTTCTGGTTGGGCCGCACGAGCGCGAGCGCGACGCCCGCCTTGCCCGCCCGGCCCGTCCGCCCGATGCGGTGGACGTAGGCCTCGGGGTCGCGCGGGAGGTCGTAGTTGACGACGTGCGAGACGTGGTCAATGTCGAGCCCGCGCGCGGCCACGTCGGTGCCGACGAGGAGCTGGATCTGCTGGCGGCGGAAGCGGCCGAGCGTCTCGGTCCGCGCCGCCTGCGTCATCTCGCCGCTGAGGGCCTCGGCGGCGTAGCCGTAGCCCTGGAGCGTGGCGGCGAGCTCGGCCGTGCTGGCGCGCGTGTGCGTGAACACGATCGCGCTCTCGACCGGCTCGGCCTCGAGGAGGCGCACGAGCGCCGCCATCTTGTCGCCGCCGTGGACGAGGTAGGCGCGCTGCTCGACGGTCTCGGCCGCCTTCGGCCCGCCCTCGACCCGGCACGAGGCCGGGTCGGTGAGGTAGCGCTCGGCGAGGCGCTTGATGCCCCCGGGCAGCGTGGCCGAGAGGAGCGCCGTCTGGCGCGCGTCGGGCGTCTCGTCGAGGATCGCCTCGATGTCGGCGACGAAGCCCATCGAGAGCATCTCGTCGGCCTCGTCGAGGACGACGGTCTGGACGCCCCCGAGGTCGAGCGCGCCCTGGGCGATGAGGTCGAGCAGCCGCCCCGGCGTGCCGACGACCACGTCGACGCCCTTCCGGAGGCGGTTGATCTGCTTGTGGTACGGCTGGCCGCCGAAGACGGGGAGCACGCGCGCCCCGAGGTGGACGCCGTAGGTGTAGAGCGCGCTCGCCACCTGCGTGGCCAGCTCGCGCGTGGGCACAAGCACGAGCGCCTGCACCGGCCCGGCCCCGGCCTCGATCCGCTGCAGGAGCGGGAAGCCGAACGCGGCCGTCTTGCCCGTCCCGGTCTGCGCCTGCCCGATGGCGTCGCGTCCGTCGAGGAGGACGGGGATGAGAGCGGACTGGATGGGGGTGGGCGTGTTGAAGCCCAGGTCGCTCGCAGCCTGCGCCAGTTCGGGGCGCAGGGTGAGATCGGTAAACGTCGTCGTCATGGGAAGCCTCTTGGAGGGCGTGGTGGGGGCCGGGCGGTGCGGCCTCGGGTCCCTCGCGCCGGGGCGTCTCCGCCAGGGCACGGACAGCCGACCCACCGCATTCCAGGGCTTCGCTATCCATCACAGCGCCCAGCCGAGGGAGAGGCCGGGCGCGGGCTCCGCAAAGGAGCCAGCCCTAGATACCCAATCGGTGAGGGCAGGATGCGGGGGCGCAGTGAGGACAGAGCGAAGACCGCATGGAGGGTTATCCTCCCACCCCGCACCCCCACATCACAGACGGGTCGGTGGGGCCAGAGAAGGCGCCCGCCCCGACCGCCACGCGCAAGAAGGCCGATGCCTGAGTCCGACGCCCTCGACCTCCTGCGCCTCCGCACGCGGCGCCTCAACACGCGCCGCGTGATCTCAAAGGGGCGCGACTACGTGTTGTGCTGGCTCCAGCAGGCGCTCCGCGCCGAGCACAACCCGGTCCTCGACACCGCCATCGCTCTGGGCAACGACCGCGGGCTGCCCGTCGTCGTCTACCACGGGCTCGACAACCGCTACCCGTACGCCTCGCACCGGCTCCACCGGTTCATCCTCGAAGCCTCGCAGAGCCTGGGCGAGGGGGTAGAAAGAAGAGGGCTCCGGTTCTGCCGCTACGTCCGCCGCCCCGACACGCTCGAAGAGGGGCTCGTCTACCGCCTCGCCGAACGGGCCGCCGCGATCGTCACCGACGACATGCCGACGTACGTGGCGCGCTGGCAGGCCGACCGCGTGGCGGCGCGCGGCGAGCGGCCCGTGCTCGTCGTGGACGCGGCGTGCTCGGTCCCGCTCAACGCGTTCGAGACGCACCTCGGCGCGACGGAGGCCTTCCGCGCCGCCCACACGCCCCTCCGCCCGCGCCACCTCGACGCCGTCCTCACCCAAGAGCCCGATGTGCCGCGCTACGGCGGCGACCTCCCGTTCGAGCCCGACGACCTCGCCGGCTGGGACGGCGAACGGCTCGACCGGCTCATCGCGTCGTGCGGCGTGGATATGACGCTCCCGCCCGCGCCTACCTTCCACGGCAGCCGCGATGCCGCGCTCGACCACTGGGCGTGGGCGCTGGCGGAGGTCGTCCCGGACTACAACCGCACGCGCAACAACCCCGCCGACCCGACCTCGTCGACGCGGCTCTCGCCGTGGATGCACTTCGGCGTGCTCGACCCGCGCGAGCTCGCCCGTGCCGTCAAAAGCGCCGACCTCCACAGCGCGGCGCGGTGGAAGTTCTTGGACGAGCTCTTGACGTGGCGCGAGTACTACCATCACCGCGCCCGCTGGCTCGACGCCCCCGCCGGCCTCCGCTCCGTCCCGAGCTGGGCCAAGGCCACCCTCGCCGAGCACGCCGACGACCCGCGCAACCCGCTGCCCCTCGACGCCCTCGTCCACGGCGAGACCGGCGACGAGACCTGGAACGCGGCCCAGAAGCAGTTCCTCCTCGACGGCTGGATGCACAACAACCTCAGGATGTACTGGGTCAAGCAGATCCTGCCGTGGTGCGAGACACCCGAGGAAGCGTGGGCCATAGCCTGCTACCTCAACGACCGCCTGAGCCTCGACGGCCGCGACCCCTCGACCTACGGCGGCATCCGCTGGGGCTTCGGCCAGAGCAAGAAGGCCTACAAGGAGACGACCGTCTACGGCTGGGTGCCGCGCAAGACGAGCGGCGCGCTCCGCAAACGCAAGGGCGTCCCGGCCTGGCTGGAGGAACAGGCGGGGCGCCCCGTCTACCGCATCGACGTGCCCGACAAGCTCCCAGCCGAGGTCGCCGCCCGCTACGCCTAGCGCGAGTGGGCGAGGGCCTAGTTGGCGAGGGCGCGGAGGTAGAAGCGGGGGATCTGGACGCGGAAGCGCGAGCCGTTCTCACGCTGCATGAGGTAGGTCCCCTCCATCGCGCCCTCGAACGTCTTGAGCACGCAGTACGAGTTGTAGCTGTGGACGTCGCCCGGCGCCAGCACGGGCTGACGCCCGACCACGCCCGGCCCCTCCACCTCCTCGACGTTCCCGTCGCCGTCGGTGATCACCCAGTGACGGCGGAGGAGCTGGACCTCGCCGTAGCCGCCGTTGGCGATCTCGACGAAGTACGCGAACACGAACTGCCGCGCCAGAACGTCGGACCGGTCGCCGAGGAAGACCGGGCGGACGGTGACGGTGATCTGCTCGGTGGTGGCGTCGTACGCGATCATCAGGGCGGAGGCGGGAGCGGTGGGGTAAGACAACGCACCCCGGCCGCTGTTTCGCGCCACCGCGATCTCCGCCGCTCCCCTACGGACCCACCCGAGGCGCACGCCCGGCACGGAAGCGCCCGGGCACACCGTGTGCCCGGGCGCTCGATCCAGCGAGGGGGCGCGGGGCTAGCGCGCCAGCATGAGCCGGCCGGTCTGCACCGTGTCCCCGACCTGGAGCCGGTAGACGTAGACGCCGCTGGGGAGCGCCGAGCCGTCGAAGACGGCGCGGTGGGTGCCGGCCTCGTGGGCCCCCTCCGTGAGCACGGCCACGCGCCGGCCGAGGAGGTCGAACACCGCCAGCGCGGCGTCCCCGCCCGCGGCCAGCGTATACGTGATCGCCGTCTCCCGCGCGAAGGGGTTCGGCGTCGCCGTGACCTCGGCGATCGTCCGGGCCTCGGCCGTGGCGCCGACGAGGAACGAGACCGATGCCTCGTTCGAGCAGTCGCCAGAGTCGGTCTCGCAGACCTGGTAGGTGAACGAGCCGCTCGCGTTCTTCCCGATCCGGTCGGACTCCACCCCGTCGTCGGCCGTCGTCCCGATGGAGGTCCCGTTCCGGAAGACCTCGACCGCGCCGCCGTCGGCCGGGCTCCACGAGAGGTCCGCGATGGACCACGGCCCCGCCGTTCGTGGGCTCACGTCGAGGACGATGTCGCCGCCGGTGCCGCCGCCCGACACCGTCACGGACTGCGACGTCGCATCGGAGGCCCCCTCGTGGTCGGTGACGGTGAGGGAGACGGTGTAGGTGCCGTCGGCGCCGTAGCTGTGCGACGGGTTCTGCGCCGACGAGGTGCCGCCGTCGCCGAAGGTCCAGCTCCACGAGACGATGGAGCCGTCGGGGTCGTTCGAGCCGTCGGTGAACGAGCAGTTGAGGCCCGAGCAGTTGGAGGAGAAGGCGGCGGTCGGCGGCGTGTTGCCCCCGCCGGCCCCGAGGAGCGAGGGCTTGTAGGCCGCCACCATCGCGTCCATCCGGTCGGACTGCCCCGGCGTGAACTCGTACATGCAGTAGTCGTCCGTGTAGTCCATGAAGTTGTGGATGGGGTCGTCGCCGGGCTTGTTGCGGCAGGAGTCGCGGCCGATGGGGCACCCGTAGGCGGCGCTGCGCTCGGCGGGCGTGTCGGAGACGTAGTCGCCCTGGCCGTTGCAGCCGCCCTGGAAGGTGTGATAGAGGCCGAGGTAGTGGCCCACCTCGTGCGTCCCGGTGTCGCCCTCGTTGTAGGGCGAGGCGCTCCCGCCGGGCAGCGTCGAGTGCAGGAGCACGGTGCCGTGCCAGTAGGAGCTCTCGGGGTAGGAGTTCGGGAAGTAGGCCCAGCCGAGGATGCCGCCCGAGGGCTGGCACGTGTACACGTTGAGCGTCGTGGCCGGGCTCACCGCCAAGGCCTGCTTCATCGCGCTCTCGGTGCCCGAGGAGTAGCAGCCCGTGAACCACGAGCTGTTCGTGGTGCGGTCCACGCTCTGGAGCGTGAACTGGAAGTTGGTGCCCGCATACGCCGCGTTGAGCACGGCGATCTGGTCGTCGATCATCTGCTGGGTCACGTTCCCCTGCGAGACCGAGGTGCCGCTGCGGACGACGTGGAAGGCGACCGGGATCGTGGTGACTGCCTCCGGGGACGGCCCGACCGCCCGGAACGAGGCGAGCGTCGCCGCCACGGCGTCCATCTCGGCCTGATCGGGATGGGGGACGGCGCAGCGGGCGCCCTCCACGAGGGCGCCGTCGGGGGCGCGGTAGGTGATGTCGGCGGGCGGCGCCTGCCGGCCCTGCTGGGCCTGAACGGTGCCGGCGAAGAGGAGGAGCCCGGCCAGGAGGGCCAGGCCGCGTCCGTAGCGGTGGAGCATGAGGACGGGGGGCTTGCGCGAGAGGGTCAGAGACACGACAGGCCGCGTCCTCATCTACACTGTCACCCTCGGCGGCCGACCGCCGCAGAGGATAGGGGTCGCGCCCCTGGGATGCAAACATTCCGTGAAGGAGGGGCCTAACCCTCCCAGACGGCTCTGCCGATTCCCGCCTCTACGCGAGCGCCCCGCTGGCGGCCTCAGCGCCCGCTGACCTCCTGCCCGCGGGCGTACTCGACGGTGCCGATGAGCGCGCGGACGCGGCGCTCGCAGACGGGCGCCCGCCAGTCGCCGTTCTCCTTGAACGCGCTGCCGATGACGAAGCCGTCGGCGAGCGCCACGTAGTCGGTGAAGTTCTCGGCCGTGAGCCCGCTGCCGATGAGGACGGGCAGCCGCGTCGCCTCCGCGACGGCGGCGAGGTCGTCGGGGTCGGGGGCATGGCCGGTCGTCGAGCCGGTGACGACGAGGCCGTCAGCGCGGTGCATCTCGGCGGCCTGGGCCAGCTCGCCGAGCGTGAGGTCGGCCGTCCAGGCGTGGGCGGCGTGCTTCTTCCGGACGTCGGCGTAGACGGGGATCTTGTCGGCGCCGATGGCGCTCCGGTAGCGGAGCACCTCGCCCGCGTTGGCCTCGGCGATCCCCTTGTCCGAGACGTGGGCGTGCGTCCAGCCCTCGGCGCGGATGAAGTCGCACCCGGCGGCGTGGGCCACCGCCAGCGCCGTCTTGTTGGCCTGGAAGAGCACCTGGACGCCGACGGGCAGCCGCCCGACGTGCCGCTTGACGGCGCACGCCACGCGCGTCATGAACGCCACGACCTCCGGCCCGAGCGCCCGCTCGTGCACCGTCGGGAAGTCGTGCATGTTCTCGACGAGGACGCCGTCGACGCCGAGCTCGGCGTAGAGCCGCGCCGCGGC
>JAWWCA010000068.1:0-15766 GCA_033720695.1 Rubricoccaceae bacterium | reverse complement strand
GGGAGACCGCGCTCGGCGCGTCGTTGGTGTGGAGCGTCGAGAAGGTGAGGTGGCCGGTGTTGGCGAGCTTGATGGCGAGCTCGGCCGTGTCCCTGTCGCGCATCTCGCCCACCATCACGACGTCGGGGTCGTGGCGGAGCACGCTCCGGAGCGCCCCCTCCATGTGGAGGCGGGGCCCGAGCTTGATCTGGCGGACGCCGCCGATGACGTACTCGACGGGGTCCTCGATCGAGAGGACGTTGACCTGGGGCCGGATGACGTCGTGGAGCGCGGCCACGAGCGTGGTGCTCTTGCCCGAGCCCGTCGGCCCCGTCATGATGACCATGCCGTAGGGCTGGCGCACGGCCCTCTTGAACCGCTCGAGCGCGCCCGGGAGGAGCCCGACGGCCGAGAGGTCCGAGAACACGTTGCGGTCGTCGAGCACGCGGATGACGATGCTCTCGGCGCGGACCTCGCGGGAGGCGCTCGCGATGGGGAGGACCGAGACGCGGTAGCGGATCAGCGTGCCGTCGACGGTGCGCTGGATGTAACCGTCCTGCGCGATCTCGCGGTCGAAGCGGTCCACGTTCCCCGAGCGGTCCTTGACGACGGCGAGGAGCGCCTCGGGGTGCACCTTGTCCTCGGTGTGCCAGAGCTGGAGCTCGCCGTCGATGCGGAAGTGGAACTCGGTCTGGCGCTGGGGATTGGGGAAGATGTGGATGTCGGAGGCGCCCTTGCGGACGGCCTCGACGAGCGAGGCCTCGAAGAGGTTGATGAGGCCGCTCCGGTTGATCTCGGCGTCGATGGCCTCTTCATCGACGAGCTTCTGGGTGGACTGCTCGAAGGAGGCGCCGAGGTCGTAGGCCCACCGCTCCTCCTCGACGCGCTCGAGGTACTCGTTGCGCTGGGGGAAGAGCTCGCGGAGGAGCGGCTCGATCTGGGACGCCGGGGCGTAGCGGAGCTCGTACTGCTCCAGCCCGAGCTCGTGGAGGAGGCGGAGGGCGTCGGGGCTGGTGGGGTCCTGGGCCGCGAAGACCAGCTTGACGACGCCGCGGTCCGGCTCGATCTCCTGCCCGAGCGGGAGCAGCTTCAGCGCGAGGAGCCGGTCGCGCTGCTTGCCCGAGAACGAGTCCACGAACCGCCTGGCGAAGGCGGCGTCGGGGCCGTCGGCGAGGTCGGCCGTGGCGAAGGCGTAGGTGCGAGCGACGAGGGCGTAGACGGCCTCGCTGTCGACGTCGGGGTGGGCGGCGACCCAGCGCCAGAGCGTGTCGCGCTCGCCCTTCCGGCGCCACTGGTTCAGCGCCTCCCGGACGTGCTTGATCGAGACGAGGCCCTCGTCGAGGAGCCGCGCGACGACGCGGTCGCGGCGGGCGACCTCCTCGCTGGGGTCGGGGGCGGCGGCCGGGGCACCGGGGGCCCCGGCGGCGCCGTCGCCCGCGGGGTCGGCGCCCGCCTCGAAGAAGGCGAGGGTGCCGTCGTCGCGGTCGGCCTGTCGGAGGATGTCGTCGGGGCGCTCGGGCATGGGGAGGAGGAGCGGGGGACGGGGGCCGGCTCAGCGGCCCTGGAACATGACGTCGGAGGCGGTCGGGCTGATGAGCGCGCTCTCGGCCGAGATGATGGTGAGGATGGCGACGATGAACGAGATGAAGATGGCCGTGGCCGTCTTGATGGTCTCGACGGCGGTCTCCAGCTTGAGGTCGCACTCGTGCTGGTAGAAGTCGGCCATCTCCTCGGCCGTCTCGCGGACGGCGCCGGTCTCGAGCCCGCTGCGGAAGCGGGCCAGGAGCATGGGCGTGAACACCTCGCTGGCGGCCATGGCCTCGATGAGGTCGGTGCCGGCGGCCACCATCATGGGGACGGTGACGGTCTTGACCTGGTGCTCGATGTAGGTGTTGCCCGTGGCCTCGGCGGCGATCTTCATCACCTCCTCGCTCTCGCCCGCGCCCGAGTAGAGCACCTCGAAGACGCGGCAGAACACCTCGAGGTTGAGCTTCCAGAGCAGCGGGCCGAGGTAGGGCACGCGGATGATGTACTTGTGGATGATGAACCGGCCCTTCGTGGTGCGCGACCACAGCACGAACGCCACGAGCGCGGCGGCCGAGAGCGTGAGCACCCACCACCAGTTGGCGTCCATCCAGTCGGCGAAGACGAGCGAGGCGCTCGTGAGCGGCGGGAGGACGATGTCGAAGCGGGCGAAGAGGCGGGCGTAGGACGGGACGATGTACCAGACGTACCAGATGAGGGCGGCGATGGCGGCGATGGCCGTGATCGAGGGCGTGATCATGGCCGAGCGGACGGACTTCTTGAACTTGTCCCGCCGCTCGAGGTACTTCGCCGTCGCCTCGAACATCTCGGCCATGTTGCCGCTGGCGGCGGCGAGCCCGAGCATGAACGCGGTGAACTTCCCGAGCGACTGCTGGTGCTTGAGGAACGCCTGCTTCGCGTCCATGCCGCTCTTGAGGTCGCTGTTCAGGTCGCGCATGACCTGGCGCAGCGCCGGGCTCTGGGTGTCGGTGATGAGGAGGTTGAGGATCTCGTCGAAGGGGAGGTTCCGGCGGAGCATGTTCGCCGCGAGCCGGACGAACAGCACCACGTCGCTGCTCGACGGCTTCCGCTGGACGTCGATCAGCTTCTTGTCGACGCGGAGGACCTCGAGGCCGACGCGGCTCAGCGCGGCCTGGACCTCCTCGGCCGTGTAGGCCTTCTGCTCGCCCTTGATGAGGGTGCCGGAGGGGTGGCGGACCTTGTACTGGAAGGTGGCCCGCTGCTCGACCAGCTCCGGCGCGAAGTCGTGCTTCTCGGCGAGCTCGTCGATGCGCTTCTGCGCCGTCCGCTTGTTGGGGGCGTAGACGGTCCCGCGAACGGGATCGCCTGCGAGGTTGAGGCCGGTGAAGCGGAATTCGCGCATGGGGGGAAGGGCGCTGTACAACGTCCCCTTAGCCTAGGGGACGGCAATCGGTCAAGAAGGAAGCGGATCAAGGCGAGCCATCTTCTGGCTCAACAGAGAGGCGGCGCCCGGAGCCGGGGCGCACCCGCGGCCGGGCGCCGCCTCGAAGCCTCACGTCCAGGGGACGTGGATCAGGCCGTTACGGGCAGGCCGTCGGCGTGGCACCGGTGGCCGCGCCGTTCAGGACCGTGATGGCGCCGTTGACGTCGGTGTCGCGCGGGCCACAGACGGTGACCTGGACCTGGTTGCGCGCGGTGGCGCCGTCGTCCTCGAAGGCCGTCCCCTGGATGAGCGCGCCGTCGGTGCCGCTGTCGCCGAGGGTGAACGTGCCGTTGAGGTTGACGTAGTTGCCGGCGCCGTCGTCGACGTAGCCGAGGTCGACCCACGCGGCGTCGGTGTAGGTCTCGCCGGCCGCGGCGCCGCCGAAGGGCTCGGCCTTGCGGGTCCAGGCCTGGATGTCGTTGGCCACGCGGACGGCGTCCTGCATCATGGCGTCGGCGTTGGCCTTGGCGTCGTTCTCCGTGAAGGCACGGATGCCGACGACGATGGCAATGCCCACGATGACCGTGGCGAGGACGAGAAGGATGAGCTGTTGCTGGCCCATGGTTTACCTCTGGTAAGGGATGGAGGGGTTGGGAAGGGTGAGGAGGACTCGGCTTTCCGACTCCCGCTCGGGGTGAATTCCGGCAGCGTTATCCACACTCCTGTGTCCGACCCCTTCGACCTCTTTGCCAGGCAGCCAGAACGTCGGACCAATCGTGGGTTTAGGGAACGCTTCCTTGACGTCGTGGCGGACGCGAGCAGTATAGGCTTAATTCCGTGGGACGGCAAGATTTCGACCGAGACTCCTGCACTTCCTCCGACACGCTCTTGTCTCGGCGACGTCCCTCGGCCTTGTCGATAGCGGCGTCGGGGCCAGCCACCTCCAGTAGCGGTTGAACACTCTTCACACAACGAGCGGACATCAGGGGTCTCCCTAAGGACTCGCCTGATGGCCCGGGATCGATCGCCCTGCCGAACGCTCCCGTCTAGGCCGACGCCTGCGACACGGGCAGCGTGACCCGGAACACCGTCCCCCCATCTTCTTCGGTCTCCACCTCGAGGCGTCCGCCGTGGAGGCGGACGATGGCCTCGTGGGCGAGGGAGAGGCCGAGGCCCGTGCCGTCGCCCGGCGGCTTCGTCGTGAAGAACGGCTCGAAGATGCGGTCCCGGATGGCCTCGGGGATGCCGGGCCCGTTGTCCTCGACGCGGATCGTGACGGCGTCGCCGTGGCGCTCTGTGGCGAGAACGACGCGCGGGCGGTAGGGCTCCCCCTCCGCCTCGTAGCGCCGCTGCACGGCGTAGAACGCGTTCGTGAGGAGGTTGATGAGGACGCGCCCCAGCTCCTGGGCCACCACCTCCACCGTCTCGACCGCGTCGTCGTAGTCGCGGTCGAACGTGATCGCGATGGGCTCGGCCTGGGCGATCCACCCGTGGTAGGCGAGGTTGGCGTACTCGTCGACGAACCGGTTGAGCACGACGGGCTCGGCGTCCCCTCCCCCCTCCCGGGCGTGCTGCAGCATGTTCGTGACGATGCGGTCGGCCCGCTCGCCGTGCCGGACCACCTTCTCGGTCATCATGGAGAGGTCCGAGAGCCCTTCGGCGAGGGCGTGGTCGGGCGCGCCGTCGCCGGCGCCGAGCTCGGCCCGGAGCTCGGCCGAGAGCTCGGTCGAGGCCCGGGCGAAGTTGAGGATGAAGTTGAGGGGGTTGCGGATCTCGTGGGCGATGCCGGCGGTGAGCTCGCCGAGGCTGGCGAGCTTCTCGCGCTGGACGAGCTGGGCCTGGGTGGCCTTGAGCTCGGCGTAGGCGCGCTCGAGTTCCCGAGCCTTCTCGAGCTCGGATTGGTGCCGCTCGTTCTCGGCCTGGAGCGCCTGAGCCCGCGCCTCGGCCAGCTCCTGATGGGCGGCCGCCCGCTCGGCGCGGACCTCGGCCTCCCGGAGCTGGGTCCGCGCCTTCATCCGCTTGACGAGGCGGGCTCGCTGGTCCCGCACGATGAGGTACCCCGCCAGGCCGACGGCAGCCGCGTACCCCAGGAGCGCCCACCACCGGAGCCACCACGGCGGCACCACCTCGAACGTGTACGAGAGCGGGACCGTGCTCGTCACGGCGCCCTGGCTCGCGAGAACCTGGAAGGTGTAGCGCTTGGGGAATCCGAGGGCGGGGAGGTTCGTGTAGCGGATCTTCGCCTCGGCCGTGGGCGGGGACCAGACCGCGTCGTAGCCGACGAGGCGGGTCCGGTAGGCCACGGCCGACTCGTCGGCGAAGCTGGTGGCGGCCCACTCGAAGGTGACCTCGTTGTACCCCCCGGCGTTCTCGCGTTGCACCACGTCACGGAGGTGGAGACGGGGCGGGACGTCGTTGGCCCGGTCCCGGCTCGGGTCGTAGACCGAGAGGCCCTTCGCGGTCCCGAAGTAGACGCGCCCCTCGGCATCGAGCCGCACCGAGCCGTAGTACCAGACCTCGTTGTCCACGAGGCCCGCTCGCCGGGTGACGGTCCGGCGGAGCGTGAGCGTCTCGGGGTCGATCTCCGCCAGCCCGGCGTTCGTCCCGATCCAGACCGTGCCCGTGGCCGGGGAGGGGGCGAGGCTGAAGACGTGGGAGCTGCCGAGCCCCGTGGTGCGGTCGAGGTGGGCGCGGACGGCGGGCGGGGCGGCGCCCGTCGGCGGGTCCAGCACGAAGAGGCCGGCCGGCGTGGCCGTCCACATCGCCCCCTCATGCCAGAGCAGCGCCTCAACCTGGTCGGTCGGGGCGCCGGTGGCGCGGCTCCAGACGGGCTCGAACAACGGGGCCTCGATGCTCCGCCCGAGGTTCTCCTCGGGGAACGCCGGCGCGGCCCCCGTCGCCGCCCGGAGGCCCTCGGCCGTGACGGGCGCCCGGCTCCGGTACAGGCCCGCGTCCCGGGTCCCCACCCACAGGTGCCCCGCTCCGTCCATGGCGACGGCGTGCATCACGGTGGCCGGGAGCCCGGCGTCCTGGCCGAAGCCGACCCACGCGCCGTCGACGAGGGCCAGGAGCGCGCGGTACCCCGCGAACCAGAGGAATGGCCGCGTCCCGGCGGTGTCCGGGCTCGCCCGGAGCGGGAACGCGCCCGCGGCGACGATGCTCGGGCCACCGTAGGACGCGATGCGGTAGGCCTCCCCGTCCAGCCGGAGGGGCCGCGTCGACCGCGCGCCGGGCAGCACGAGGCCCGGGGGCGCGATGGCGTCGATGCCCGCGGAGGTTCCGACCCAGAGCCGGCCCTCCTCGTCTCGGACGAGCGCGTTGACGAAGTCGTTGGAGAGGCCGTCGGCGCTCTGGACGTAGGTGGAGCGGGCTGGCGGGCCGGGGTGGAGGCAGGCCAGGCCCGCGGGCGTGCCCGCCCAGGTGGGGCACGGCCCCGTCGCTTCGACGGGCCAGACGGCGCTGACGGGGGCGGCCGGAAGCAGCGGCGGCTCCCCCACGAACGAGCGCGCGGTGTAGGCCCCGAAGGCGTCGCTGTTGTACCGGAGCTTGGAGAGCCCGCCCGACTGGGCGATCCACAGGTTGCCCTCGTGGTCCTCCGTGACGTCGTGGACGACGTCGCTGAGCAGGCCGTTGGTGCGGCCATACGTGACCTGCCGCGAGGGCGCGGCCGGGTTGAGGACGAGGAGCCCGCCCCCTTCGCTCCCCACCACCAGGCGGTCCCGGGCCGCCCGGATGCTGTAGATGGTCGCGCCGGCCGCCTCGGCGACGGAGCGGAACGTGAGCGTCGCCTGCGCCTCGTCGAGCCGCCAGAGCCGGCCGCCCCGCTCGCCGCCCCACAGCACGCCGCGGGGGCTCTCGTAGAGGGTGTAGACGTTCTGCTCGGGGGCCCCCGCGCCCGTGATCTCCTCAACGCGCTGCCCGTCGGCGTACCGGAGGAGCCGGCTGCCGGAGACGCTCACCCAGACGCTTCCGTCCTGGCGGGCGGTGAGGGCGCGGACGGTCGCGTTGCTGCCGTCGGCGCCCGGCGTGGCGAGGGTGTCGACGGAGGCGCCGTCGGGGCCCATCCGGTAGCGGAGGATGCCGAGGTCGTCGGTGCCGACCCAGAGGGCCCCGTCGGCCCCCACCGCCATGACGTTGCGGCGGATGGACACGTCGGCCAGGGGGACGCCCCCCAGGGTCCGGACGAACCGGACGCGCTCGCCGGCGCGGTAGGCCGCGAGGGGCCTCTCCGAGACCACGAGGCCCGCGTTGGACCCGACCCACAGGTGGCCCCGCGCGTCCTCGACCGCGTCCCACACGGCGAGGCTGTGGAGGCCGTCGGCCTCCCCGTAGAGCTCCATCCGCACCCCGTCGTATCGGACGAGGCCGGAGGAGTAGACGACGATCCAGAGATAGCCGAGGCGATCCTGGAGGACGCCGTGGACCTCGGCCGAGGGGAGCGCACGCGGCTCGGACTCGGCGGTGTAGTGCGTCAACGGCAGGAGCTGCGCGTGCGCCGTGGACGCCGCGGCCACCAGCATCCAGAGGACCGCTGCACGCATATCGCTCTGTCGGGGGGAGGGTTGGGGCGGGCGCGGGGGGCCCGCCCCCCGCTCATTCTTCGACGGTGCCGCCGCCGCCGCCGATGCGGAGGTAGGCGTCGGTCATCAGCTCCTCCGTGGTGCCGCCGCCACCGCCGGGGCCTTCCGGATCGCCGCCGCCGCCGATGCGGAGGCCGCCGTTGTTGTCGACCCACTCTTCGAGGTAGCTCTGGAGGGCGTCCTCGTAGCCCGGATCGCCCGTGCCCCAGCCGTTCTCGTTGTTGATCTGCATGGCGAGGAGCTTCTGGGCGACGGCCTCGACGTCGGGCTTGGGGTTGCCCGAGAGGCGGTCGAGCGCCCAGTCGAGGAGGTCGTCGTCGCTCGCGCCCGCGGGCCCCTGGAACGGGTTGGACAAGAGGTAGAACGCGTCGTCGGGGTCCGCGGTGTCGTCCACGATGTCGCGGAGGTGGCTGACGAGCGCCTCGCGGCAGATGACCTCGGGGTCGGCGCTGTCGCAGGGCCGGTTCCGCTGCGCGTCGCGGACGAAGCGCCGTAGCTCCCGGGGCGGCCGGGCGTTCGTCTGGAACGCGCCCTCGGAGAGGTCCACGATGATCTGGTCCCGGTCGGGGTCGAAGCCGAGGTCGAGGCCGGAGACGTCGTCGTCGAGGACGACCTGCGGCTGCGCGACGCCGCCGAGGACGTAGTCGTAGGACCCGTACAGCACAGCGTTGAAGGGGGACGCCGCGGCCTCCGGCACGTAGACCGTGTAGAAGCCGGCGTCGGTGAAGCCGCTCTTCAGCAGCGTGAACGAGAAGGCCCCATCCGGTCCCGTCGTGGCCGAGGCCACGGGGTCGGCGCCGCCCGGCTCACCGTCGTAGATCTCCACCTGCACGTTGCCGAGGCCGAGCTCGTTGGCCGCGCGCTCCGGGTCGTCGTCGCCGTTGACGAAGACGGAGCCGGCGAGCTCGGCGAGGCCCCCGCAGGGCCCCGGCAGCTCGGCCGTCTCCACGACCCCGCCGCGGCGGAGCTTCACCCGGGCCACGCCCAGCGCGGCCTCGGTGAAGGTGTAGGCGTAGGTCCGGGTCTCGTTGACCCCGAGCCCGCTGTTCCACTTGTAGCCCGGCACGCCGTCGATGATCGCCGGCACGACGGCGTTCGGCGGTTCGAGGGCGACGGCGTCGACGCCGCAGGCGTTCTCGAGGAAGAACCAGTCCAGCGCCGGCGGCCCGGGGGCGACCCCCATCACCTCGTACGAGAACGAGACGCCGTCGGGCCCGCTCGTCGATCCGAGGAAGGTCACCTGGTACCCGTTGAGGAGGACGGTGGTCTCCAGGGAGGCAACGGGCGCATCCGCGGAGGTGATCGGCTCGGCCTGATCGCACCCGGCGAGGGCGAGGGCAACGGCGAGGAGGGAGAACAGGAGCCCGTGTCTCATAGCGACACCTCGGAATGGGGAAGAGGGATCACCCCGGCAGGCGCGCGCAGAGGTGGGCTCCGCTCCGTTATGCTCCAGGCCTCAGCGGGCGCCTGTTCAGAGCTGGAACCAAGCGTCAAAGTAGTAGAAAGGGAGATACCGTGCAAGGCGGAGCCTCTCCGGTGGACGGTGTTCCACGCCGGCCGCAGGGCGGAGGCGGGCCCCGCCTCCGCTTCTGTCCGCCGCCGCCCGCGCTCCCGGTCAGGTCAGCGCACATCCCCGGCGGGCGCCGGCACCCGTGTCCGGTCCTCCCACCCTATCTTTTCGCCGTCCACTCCCGCTCGCCTCCTCCCGCTCGCACGATGTCCTCCCCCCTCCCCTCGGCGTCCTCGACCCCTCCCGCCAACTCCGGCCCTGCGACCAGCGCCTCCGCGGGGGCTCCGCCGGCGCCCGTAGGGGTCGTCCGCCCCGACAGCCCGGCGGCCAGCAACCTGACGTGCACGGTGGACGCGACGGCCGAGGGGGCCGCCCGCTTCGAGCGGGACGTCTACGTAGGGATCGCCGATGAGGCGCAGGGCGTGGAGTTCCTAGGCCGCGTCGTCGCCGGCCCGTTCTACGCGACGGATGGGGCCGGCGACGGCCACCACCTCACGGGCACCGTCGAGGTGCTCGGGCAGCTCGTCGACGGGGAGCGGGTGCGCTCGACCTCCACGCGGCCTCGCCCGGGCGCCCCCGTCTACGTCCTCCCGCAGGCGCGGCTGGAGCGGCTGCTCGGGCTGGGCGGCGACGTCGCGCTCGGGCACCTCGCCGGACACGACGGCGTGGGCGTGCGCCTCCAGAGCGACGAGAAGAACTTCCTCCCCCGCAACGTCGGCATCTTCGGTACGGTCGGCTCGGGGAAGTCGAACACGGCGCAGGTGCTGGCCGAGGAAGCCGTGGCGGCGGGGTGGGCCGTCGTGCTCATCGACGTCGAGGGGGAGTACGTGCGGATGGACGAGCCCCTCGACCAGCCGGCGCTGGCCGCGCTCCTCGATCGCGAGCACGGGCTGCGCCCGGAGGGGGTCCGGGACTTCCGGGTCTACGTCCCCGCCTCGGGGCAGTCCGACGCCGCCGCCGCGCACCCCTTTAAGGTGCCCGTCGCCGAGCTCGATGCCGAGGTGCTCGCCGACATCCTCGAGCTCTCCGACGCGGAGCGCCGCGTCTACGCGATGGCGACGACGTACGCCGCGCGCGAGCACGGGTCGGCGCCCGGGGCCGACCCGGACGGGCCGCCGTTCACGCTCCAGCACCTCGTGGACGGGCTCATGGAGGGGGCCGGGGTGGGCGACCGCCCGACGATCCGGCTCCTCCCACTCGCCCGCGCCCACGACGTCCCGGCCGCAAGCCAGCTCCGGTCCAAGCTCCTCCACCTCGCCCGGACAGGGATGCTCGACGTCAACGACACGGCGGAGGTCCCCCCGCTCCCCGTCGACGACCTCCTGGTGGGCGGGCGCCTCTCGGTGCTCGACGTGTCGGAGACCGACGACCGGAGCCGGAACCTCGCCATCGCGCACGTCCTCCAGTCGCTGTTCGACCGGGTGATCACGACGGGGATCGGCGAGCCGCTGGCGTCGGGGCAGCCCCGGCCGCCGGTGCTCGTCGTCATTGAGGAGGTGCACACGTTCGTGTCGCGGTCCGCCGCGCCGAAGATGCGGGCGGTGCTGGACGGGCTCCAGGTCATCAGCCGCCGCGGGCGGAAGCGCTGGATGGGGCTGGCGCTGGTCTCGCAGCAGCCCAACCACGTGCCCGACGAGATCTTCGAGCTCGCGAACACGCGGTTCATCCACCAGCTCCGCTCGCTCTCCAACCTCGAGCCCATCAAGGAGACGACGGGGAGCGTGGACGAGACGCTGTGGTCGAGCGTGCCGGGGATGAGCCCCGGGCGGTGCCTCCTCACCGGCGCCATCGTGCGCAACCCGGTGTTCGTGGACGTCCGGCCGGCGCGCTCCCGCCGGCTCCTCGTCGCCTAGCCCGGAGGGGGCCCAGACCGCGAACGGCCCTCAGGGCGCCGCGCCCCCGCCGCTCGGCACGCTGTCCATGAAGTCCCGCACGACCTCCTCCTGTCGCAAGACGTCCTGTTCCATGCTCCGTGCCGGGCCCGTGTCCGGCTGCACGCCCGGGGCCGGCGCCAGGACGCCGTCGGCGGCGCGGTGGGGCAGCCCCCCCGTTAGGAACACGTAGAGCAGCCCCACCAGGACGCCGATGAGGATGAGGGAGAGGACGAATCGGACGAATCGCATGGGGGTGCGTGCAGGGGGGTGAGAGACCGGGGGGAGGCGGCCCCTGGCCCTTAGCGCTTAGGAATCAGCAGGTCATGACTTGCAATTTCGCGCCGTTTTGCGTAATCTAGAACCATTAACCAGTGGATGGATCGCGCCATGTTAACGACATTGCTCACCTCCATCGCGAACCTGCTGGTGGCCTGGAGCGCGCTGTTCTTCTTCGACGGCATCCGAGGCCTCGTGCGGTCTTCGGACGGCTGACCCCGCGCCCCAACCGAGAGCGTCCGCCGGCGGGGACCCGCAGGCGGAGACCGACCGACCGGCCGCGCCCTCAGCGGAAGGGCCGCTCCCGCGCCAGCGTCGTCATCAGGTCCGTCACACCGACGGGGCCGTGGCGGTAGAGGAACGGCTCCCCGTAGGTCGCGCCGATGCGGTAGCCGTAGGTGCGGGCCCGCGCCTCGACCCAGCGGAAGAAGGCGGGGTTCGAGACGAACGTCTCGGGCTCGTCGCGCGTCTGACCGGGCACGAAGAACTGGCTCTCGAACGCCTGGAGCGCCGCGACCCGCCGCTCCCAGACCTCCGTCACGTCTACGACGAACGTGGGCTCGAACGGGATGGACTGCATGTAGTGGAGGACGTGGTGCGGGCGCCACGGCGCCTGCGGCGACCCGTCGTCGTCGGCCGTCTCCAGCTTGGCGAGGCCGCCGTAGAAGAGGGCGTCGGTGGCGAAGCGCGCGGCGGCCGCGTGGTCGGGGTGCCGGCACTCGGGGGCGTTGACGAGGACGAGGTGGGGCCGGTGCCGGCGGACGATCCGGACGAGCCTTCGCCGCGTCTCGGGGGTGTTCTCGATGTGGCCGTCGTGGAGCCCGAGGTTCTCGCGGACGGCGAGGCCCAGGATCTCGGCGGCGCGCTCGGCCTCGGCCCTCCGCTCCTGCGGCGTCCCGCGCGTCCCCATCTCGCCCCGCGTGAAGTCGACGATGCCCGTGCGGTAGCCCTGCTCGGCGAGGAGGCACATCGTCCCTCCCGCGCAGAGCTCGACGTCGTCGGGGTGGGCGGCGAGGGCGAGGACGTCGAGGGGTTCCATGGTGAGGCGCGGGGCGAGGAGAACGGAGGGGCTTGAAGATCGGACCGCCGACGCGTCACGCAGCGTCGGCCGCCCTCTCCTCGCGCCCGGCGCGCCGGCGGTACCACTCCATCACCGGCGTCACCGAGAGGCCGTGGAGCACGACGCTCGCCGCGATGGCGAGGAGGACGAGGCTGAGGAGCCGCTCGGCGAAGGGGTCGTAGAGGCCGTGGGTCTCGGCGAACATGAGGTAGTAGACGGAGCCGATGCCGCGGATCCCGAACCACGCCACGAGGCCCCGCTGCACCCCCGTCGTCTTCGACCCGACCAGGCCGAGCTCGACCGCGAGGGGCCGGATCACGAAGAGCAGGAGCCCCACGAAGAGGACGGCCGGCAGCGTGAGGTCTACGCGGTGGAGGAGGGCGCCGACGAGGACGACGAGGGCCACGCCGCCCATCCGCTCCAGCTGCTCGGCGAACCCCAGCACGGCCGAGGCCATGTAGGCCGGCGCCGTCTCCTCGCCCACGGCCACCTCCTCTTCCTCGCCGCTCCGCGCCATCGCCGCGACCTCCTCGGCCGGCTTGTCGCCGGTGCGGCGGCGCTCCTCGTAGCGGAGGGCGAGGCCGGCCGCGAACACGGCGAGGAAGGCGTAGGCGTGCGCGAGGAGCGCGATCCCGTACGAGAGCGCGACGAGCCCGAGCGCCAGGAAGTCGTCGAGGCCGACGGCCTCTTTGTGCTCGCGCCGGAGGAAGACCACGAGGCGGCCGACGGCGAGCCCGAGAAGGGCGCCGATCCCGATCCCCGCTGTGACGGCCCAGAGCACGTCCACAGCCACCCAGCGCCAGCCGTAATCCCCCAGCTCGTGGAGGCCGAGGAGGCCGAGGCCGAGCATGACGAAGGGGAACGCCGCCCCGTCGTTGAACCCGGCCTCGCCGGTGAGCGCGAATCGGAGGCGGTCGCGGTCGTCGGGCTCGCGGATCTGGACGTCGGAGGCGAGGACGGGGTCGGTCGGGGCGAGGACGGCGCCGAGGAGGACGGCGGCGCCGAGCGGGAGGCCGAGCAGCGTCACGCCCACGAGCGTGATGAGGCCGACGGTCGCCGTCATCGAGACCGTCGCGAGGCGGACGGGCAGCTTCCAGCGGTCGTCGGTGAGCGGGGTGCGGAGCTTGAGCCCGGCGGCGAAGAGCGAGAGGATGACGGCGATCTCGGCGAGGCGCTCTAGGATCTCGGCCTCCTCGATGGGCTGCACCTGCAGCAGCCCGAGCCCCAGCGGCCCCAGCCCGACGCCCGCGAGGAGGTAGAACTGCGCCGCCGAGAGCGGGAGCCGCTTCAGCACCGACCCCGCCAGCGCCATGAACGTCAGCAGGAGGCCGACGGCGACGAACCACAGGGCGAAGGGCATGGGCAGAGAGGGCGGGGCCGCCGCTCACCCCTGGCCCGGGCTTCGGTTCCCCGGCCGTCGCGCCCCGGCGTCGCGCCCCAGCCGCTTCTCCATCGTGACGAGGGGCGTCCCGAGGAGATCGTGCGGCGGGGCATCCGTACGGCGGTAGCCGGCGCGCTCGTAGAGCGCGATGGCCGCGTCGAGGAAGGGGGTGGTGCTGAGGTAGAGCCGGTCGCACGCGTGCCGGGCAGCGTCCTCCTCCACGGCGCGGAGCAACCGGGTGCCGAGGCCCCGCCCTCGTGCGTCCGGCCGCACGGCCATGCTCCGGATGTAGACGCCGCGCGGCCTGTGCACCGCCGCCACCGTCCCGATCACGCGGTCCGCTTCGGCCACCCACACCGGACCCTCGTCGAAGCGGGCACGCACGACCTCCGGCGACGGCGTCGTGGCGCGGAACGCGGCCGGGGTGTACCGCGGCTCGAACGCCTGGAACGCCTCGGCGAGGACGGCCGCGATCGCGTCCGCGTCGGCGCGCGTCGCCCGCCGGATGGGGACCGGCGGCTCGGCCGCCCGGCCGCTCACCCCACGACGAGGTTGACGAGGCGGCCGGGCACGACGATCTCCTTGCGGATCGTCTTGCCTTCGAGGTGGCGCTGCACGTTCTCGACGGCCTTGGCGGCCGTGAGCACGGCGTCCTGCGGCGCGTCGGCGGCGACGGTGACGGTGCCCCGCACCTTCCCGTTGACCTGGACGGCGATCTCCTTCTCGTCCTCCACGAGGAGGGCCTCGTCGTAGAGGGGCCAGTCGGCGAAGGCGAGGGAGTCCTCGTGGCCGAGGCGGCGCCACAGCTCCTCGGCGAGGTGCGGGGCGAAGGGCGCGAGGAGGAGGACGAACGGCTCGGCCACGCCGCGCGGCACCGCGTCCCACTTGTAGGCCGCGTTGACGAACTCCATCATGGCCGCGATGGCGGTGTTGAACCGCAGCCCCTCGATGTCCTCGGTCACCTTCTTGATCGTGGCGTGGAGCGCGCGGCGCTGCTCAGGCGACGGCTCGGCGTCGGTGACGGCCTCGGCGAGGGCGCCGGTGTCCTCGTCGACGAGGAGGCGGTAGGCGCGGGCGAGGAAGCGGTGGACGCCCTCGACCGAGCGCGTGCTCCACGGCTTCGTCTGCTCCAGCGGCCCCATGAACATCTCGTAGAGCCGGAGGCTGTCGGCGCCGTACTCGGCCACGATGTCGTCGGGGTTGACGACGTTGCCGCGGCTCTTCGACATCTTGTGGGCGCGGGCGTCGACACGGACGGCCGGGTCGGCCTTGAGTACGAAGCCGTCGCCGCGCTTCTCGATCTCGTCCTCGTCCACCGTCACCGGGGTGAGGTCGTCGCGCTCGGCGGCCTCGGCGGCCGAGACCCAGGCGCCCTCGGCGTCCTGCCAGGCGGTGTACTCCATCTCGCCCAGGATCATGCCCTGGTTGATGAGGCGCTGGAACGGCTCCTCGGTCGAGACGAGGCCGGCGTCGTAGAGCACCTTGTGCCAGAACCGGGCGTAGAGGAGGTGGAGCACGGCGTGCTCGGCCCCGCCCACGTAGAGGTCCACGGGCATCCAGTACCGCTCCTTCTCGGGGTCCACGAGGCGCTCCTCGTTGTGGGGATCGAGGAAGCGGAGGTAGTACCAGCACGAGCCGGCCCACTGCGGCATCGTGTTCGTCTCGCGCCGCGCGGGCCGGCCGTCGATCGTGGTCTCGACCCAGTCCTCGACCGTCGCGAGCGGGCTCTCGCCCGTCCCGCTGGGCTGGTACTGCTCGACCTCCGGGAGGCGCAGCGGCAGGGCGTCGGCCGGGAGCGGCTGCGGCCCGCCGTCGGTGTGGACGATGGGGAACGGCTCGCCCCAGTAGCGCTGGCGGGAGAAGAGCCAGTCGCGGAGCTTGTACTGCGTCTGCGCCCGCCCCACGCCGTTGTCTTCCAGCCACGCGATCATCGCCGCCTTGGCCTCGGCGGTGTCCAGCCCGTTCAGGCTCGTGCCGGCCTCGGCGATGCGGTCGATGGCGCGGTCGGAGGCGTCGGAGCGGACGTGCGGGCCGTCGCCGAGGTAGGGCGCGGTGAGGCGGCCGTCCTCGTCGGTCTCGCCGCCGGCGACGACCTCGCGGATGGGGAGGCCGAAGGCGGTGGCGAACGCGAAGTCGCGGTCGTCGTGGCCGGGCACGGCCATGATGGCGCCGGTGCC
>JAWWCA010000067.1:0-15775 GCA_033720695.1 Rubricoccaceae bacterium | reverse complement strand
TCCGGTCGGCGGCGAGGTCGAGGTCGCACGCGTAGTCCAGTGATCCGACGATCCCCTGGAAGTCGAGCGGCTCCACGTAGCGGTCGCCACAGGACGCCAGGAGCACGCGCTGAACATCTGCGGGGACCCGCCGCCGAAACACCCTCCTGTACTCGGACGTGCGCCCGTCTTCGGTAATGGTATCGATGACGCGACTGTTGTTCAACAGGGTCGCTGCGGCGCGCAGCGTGTCGTCCGTAATGAGGCCGATGTCTCCTGTCGAGACCAGTTCCTCGTAGGTGGACTGCCTCCGCGAATAGGACCTGTACTGCGTTGCGCGGTAGGCACCCACCAGAAACGCCTCGTCTGAGATCGTTTCGTCGCCCGACGCTCCGGCCACCGCCACCTCAGCATTGGCGAGGACCTCCCTGGTGTAGGCGACCACGTATTCATACCCCCACGCTTCGCGGCGTAAGTCGTCCGTGAGACGGGAGGTGAACATCTCGGCACGCGCCTGCGTCGCCCGGTCAGACTTCCACTCTGACACCTCAATGGCGACGAACACACCGACGACCACGATCAGGAAGTCGATCCCGATCGCCGTCCAGTTCTGCTCGCGGACGTGCTGGGCGACGCGGCGGAGAATCATGAGAAGGGAGATTCAGATGGTTTCATCTCAAGAGCCGCATCCCAGGGGGTTAAACCGCCCCGAGCACTCGGGTGCTGAGGCCGACGAGGAGCAAGACCGCACCGAGAAGCCCAACGACGGTGGCGTGGACCCACCGCCGCTTCGTTCTGGCGAGCACGACGAACACCACCGTAGACACGATGACCGGAACCCAGGCCTGATCGCCCACCCCACCGCCGGCCAACACCCGTCGTGCCGTCCCCATCCCCGCGATCAACACCATCGCTATGGCCGCGAGCGTCCAGAAGTACCCGGCGTTGGAGAGGTAGAACTCGCTGAGGTCCAGCCCCTCCTCCGGCACGGAACTCGGGAGCGACGCAGCGGCGAGCAGGTAGAGCGTGATCAGGACGGCGCAGACGCCTGCGAAGCCGACGAGCGACGTGAACAGCACGGTCTCGCCGTAGTCGAGGTTGTAGAACGACCACCACGAGAGGAGGAGGAGGAGGAGGGCCAGGAAAGCGGTGGCGAGCGCAAGCCAGTCCCACGTGATACGGCCCCGGTTCTGGAGCAGGAGGTGAAGGCTCCCCGCGATGTCGGCGATGGCGACTCCTACGACGACCGATACGAGGGGGATGACGTATTCGAACGCGGTCAACGCGAGGATGGGTTGGGGGGTGTAACGATCAGCTGCTCACCCGCACAGGGCAGTGCAGCGATTGTACGAGGCAAGGAAACACTGCTGCTCGAACGGAGCGAAACCGTGAAGCCCTGCGTCGGAGTGCAGCCGCGAGCTATACCGCACCGGCGATGCGAGAGGGATTAGCCTCCCCGTGTAATCACTACTCGCTCCCCGACATGCTGACCGCATCCCCCTCGACGGGGATCATCACATGCGCGAACGGGGTGCCGGGCCACATCACATAGGGGCCGCCGCCCGTCGGTTCCGTCGGGATCCCCGCTAAGGCCACGGGGTCGGGGTAGATGACCATGAGGTGAGGCCCCGTCACCACCCACTCGTTGTCCGGCGTGGGCCCAGCGGCGAAGGGGTCGGTGTTGCTCGCCCCGGCGTCGCCACGGAGCATGTAGGAGATCCCAACCTCGGTTGCCTCGAACGTTTCGTCTCCGCTCATGAGGGCGCCCACTAGGGCCATCCACTGCGGGTCCACGCACATCGGGGCGTCCGGCATGGCGATGCACGTCCACTCGCTCGTGCCTTCGCGGAGGACGTTGCCTTCCGCGTCGAGGATGGTGGCCTCCGCGGCGATCTCGGGGATCCCGGCGCTTTCTGCGTAAGCGATGGGGTCGTCGATACCGGGGGCGTCGGCGGCTGGGGTCTGTCCGAATGCCGGGGACGATGACAGGAGAGCGAAGGAGAGGAGGGCACCTGGAAGAGCGAGTCTTGTTTTCATGAGAGCACCTCGTGGGGCGGAGTGAACGGGATCGGCCTGACTGATCCGAGTGATGTAAACATAGGACTTACGGCTGACATACGGGTGGCGCGGCTTCGTCGTACCCAGTCCGTCGTGCCAGCCGCACTTATCAAGAGTGCGGAATAACCATTAGCTAAGCGGACTGGACGTCGGCTATGCGTGCCACGGCAGCCGTGAATTGGCCGACGCCTCAGGAGTCTATTGGACCCTACATCAAGGCGCAACCGCCTCTGAGTAGCCCGTCGATTCCAGATAACGTGCCTGCACAAACGCCGAACATCCTCGACCGCGTCCCTACGAACGGCCGAGTCTGGGATGGCGGCCCCCACACGGAGCAACGCTCCTCCGCATCGACCCTCCCGGGTCTGCCGCTCCGCCTCCCCTTAGCCCCCCGCCGCGGCCCGCCGCACGGTCGCCGCGTCTGCCGCCCCCTCCCTCAGGACGACCACCTCCTCCCCCGCCACGTGCACGACCGTCGAAGGGGCGCCTGAGAGCGGGGCTCCCGCGTCCACGGCGAGGTCCACCCCGTCGAGGAGCGCGGGGGCGACGTCGTCGAAGCGTGACGGGGCGGGGCCTCCGGCGGGGTTGGCCGAGGTCGAGACGAGGGGGGTCTGGCTCGTTGCAATAACGGCTCGGCAGAACGGATCCGCCGTCCGCCGCACCCCGACCCACCCCTCCGGCCCCACGAGGCCCGGCGGCGCGCCGGGGCCGGCCTCGAACAAGATCGTCAGCGGGCCCTCGAACGCCATCAGCCGCTCGTGCACCGCCGTCCGCCCCGTCAGCCAGGCGTCCACGCGCGCCCACGCGTCGGTGAGGGCCAGCATGGGCTTGTCGGCGTCGCGGCCCTTGAGCCGGCGGATCCGCGCCACGACGCGGTGCGCGAAGGGGTCGCCGCCGAGGCCGTAGACCGTCTCCGTCGGGTAGAGCAGGACGCGGCCGGCGCGCACGACCTCGGCGGCTGCAGCCACGCCTGCCGCGTCAGTCCGGACGACGCGGGCGCTCACTGCCGGAGCTGCTGCTCCCAGTTGGGCAGCGAGACCTCGCCGGTGACGGTGGAGTGGATGAGCTCGTACTCGTCGGTCCCGTCGCGGTCGGCGAAGACGAAGAGGGCGCGGCCCTGGCCCGGCAAGTTCTCGTAGGTCCAGATCTCGTGCGGGAGGAGCTCGGCCGAGAACGGGCGGGGGTCCACCTCGGAGGGGTAGCCGTAGCGGAGGAGGATGCGGCCGCGGTCCACCTCGTAGGCCTCCAGGAAGGCCGTCGCGTAGCGGTCCTCGGCGTAGCGGAGCCGCTCGTAGAACGACCGCCGGGCCTCGTTCTCGTTGGGGTTGCCGTCGGTGTCGCGGCGGCGCCAGAACTCGGCGAGGAAGCTGCGCTTGGCGTCGACGTCCGGGAGCCGGCGCATCTGGGCGATCTCCTGCTGCGTGGCGATGACGCGGGCGTGGCGGAGGTTGTCCTCGATCTCCTCCTCCCCCATCACGGCGTAGAGGCTGCTCTCGATCCCCTCGTCGACGGCCACCGTCGGGCGCTCGACGCCGGGGTTGAAGATGAAGAACCGCTTGGTCTGCTCGGCGAGCGCCTCGTTGTTGTCGTCGAGGAGGACGAGGTGGAGGAAGTACGAGCCCGACGGGAGGGCCGCCACGTCGAAGCCGCCCACGAGGACGTCGGGGGCGCGGACGGCCCGCGCGGTCCGCCGCTGGAAGCCCTCGATGGGCTCGGGCCGGCCCGACTCGCTGAGGAACGAGAACAGCGTGTACGCTTCCCGGTCGGTGGCCTCGGGGAGGCCGTAGGCCTCGGCGTAGTAGTAGACCTGGCTCTGGTCGCCGCCGAAGAGGCCGCCGGGGTTGGGGACGACGATGAGCCCGTTCTTGTAGAACCGGGCCTCGGCCTCGCCCTGGCGGACGCTGGAGGCTAGCGTGACGTCCGAGACCGTCGCCCGCCCGGCCTGGGCGAACGCGGGGACCGTCAGCTCGACGCTGAGGCGGAGCTCGTCGCGCCCCTCCTCCGGGGGCACCGTGAGGTCGAGGTCGTACTCGCCCGGCGGCACGGCCATCCGGAACAGCTCGACGAAGTACTGCCCGTCGCCGAGCGCGGTCGTGTCGGCGACGGCGAAGCGGAGCTCGGCCTCCTCGGAGACGACGACGTCGTCGCTGGCGCCGTCGGGCGCCCCGGCGGCGACGGGCCGGAGGGCGAAGGCGACCGGGAGCGCGGCCACGAACTGGGTCTCCTCGTCCCGGTAGTCGAGCGAGGCAGCGCCGACGGAGAGGTAGAGCTCGAGGAGGCTCTCGCCGTCGCCGTAGTGGAAGGCGGCGTGGTCGAGGTCGAGGTCGACGGGGAGCTCCTGCGCGGCGGCGCCCCAGCCGAGGCCGAGGGCGACGAGCGCGACGAGGGTCCTGGGGGTCATGGGGTCGGGGAGGGTACGGGAGGAGGGACAGCGTACGCCGTGGGCGGGACAAGATAAAGGCTCCCCGCGGGGCCCCACGCCCCCGGGGACCGCTCTCCCCGCCCCTACGGGGGCTCCTCAGCCGAACTTCAAGGGCGCCCCTAGGGGCCGTCGGCTTACCTTAGGGGTCGATTTCCACTCTCGTGCGCCCCCGCCCAGCGGCCTCCCATGAACGCCCCTCCGTCCGTCCTCGACCACCTGCAGAGCCTCGGCCTCGGGCCGACCGAAACGGTCTACTACAACCTCGCCCCCGCCCGCCTGTACGAGATCGCGCTGCGCCGGGGCGAGGGCCGCCTCGCCCAGCACGGGCCCCTCGTGACGCGGACCGACCCGCACACCGGCCGCTCGCCCCACGACCGGTTCATCGTGCGGGAGCCCTCCAGCGAGGACGAGGTGGGCTGGGGCGACGTGAACCGGCCCATCGCCGAGGACTCGTTCGACCGCCTGCTCAAGGGGATGGGCCGGTACACCACGGGCCGCGACCTCTTCGTCCGCGACTGCTACGCCGGCGCCGACCCCCGCTACCGCGTCAAGGTCCGCGTCATCACTGAGCTCGCCTGGCACCAGATCTTCATCTACAACATGTTCCTCCACCCCGCCGACGGCGAGGCGGTCGGGGAGGACTTCCAGCCAGACTACACCGTCCTCGACCTCCCCGGCTACAAGGCCAAGAGCGTCGAGGACCTCGGCCTCAACTCGTCCACGTTCATCCTCGTCCACCTCGGGCGCGGCCAGGTGATCATCGGGGGGACGCACTACGCCGGCGAGATGAAGAAGTCCATCTTCGGCGCGCTCAACTACGTGCTCCCGGCCCAGGGCGTCCTCCCCATGCACTGCTCGGCCAACGTGGGCGACGACGGGGAGTCGGCCGTCTTCTTCGGCCTCTCGGGCACGGGCAAGACCACGCTCTCGGCCGACGCCAGCCGCACCCTCATCGGCGACGACGAGCACGGGTGGAGCGACGACGGCATCTTCAACTTCGAGGGCGGCTGCTACGCCAAGGCCATCAAGCTCTCCCCGGAGAGCGAGCCCGAGATCTACGGCACGACGCGGCGGTTCGGAACCCTCGCCGAGAACGTCATCCTCGACGACCAGCGCGCCATCGACTTCGACGCGGCCACGATCACGGAGAACACCCGGCTCTCCTACCCCATCTGGATGATCCCCAACGCGAGCGAGACCGGCATGGGGCCGCATCCCAAGACGGTGATGATGCTGACGGCCGACGCCTACGGCATCCTCCCCCCCATCGCCAAGCTCACCCCGGAGCAGGCGATGTACCACTTCCTCTCGGGATACACCGCGAAGGTGGCCGGGACCGAGCGCGGCGTCACCGAGCCCAAGGCTACGTTCTCGGCCTGCTTCGGCGAGCCGTTCATGGTGCGCCCGCCCAGCGTCTACGCCGAGATGCTCGGCGAGAAGATCCGCCAGCACGGCGCCCAGGTCTTCCTCGTCAACACCGGCTGGACCGGCGGCCCCTACGGCACGGGCCAGCGCATGAAGCTGGCGCACACCCGCCGCATGGTCAACGCCGCCCTCGACGGCGAGCTCGACGGCGTCGAGACGACGACGGACCCGATCTTCGGCCTCGCCATCCCCACCCACGTCGAGGGCGTCCCGGACGAGGTCCTCAACCCGCGCACCACGTGGGCCGACAAGGAGGCCTACGACCGGAAGGCGCGCGAGCTGGCCGGGATGTTCGCCCGGAACTTCGAGAAGTACGCCGCGAACGTCCCCGCCGCCGTCCTCGACGCCGGCCCCACGGCAGCGCAGACGGCCTGAATCGCACGCCCTCCTCTCGAAACATGCAGGGGCGTCCGGCCGGACGCCCCTGCGTGCGTTCCGGGCGGCCCTACCCCCAGATGGCGGCCAGCACGAGGGCGAGCGTGAGGCCCATGACGAGGATCATCCCTCCGTAGACCCATCCCAGGAGGATCGCCTTGACACCGGTCTTGATCCAGCCTTGCCCGTACACGCGTTTCTGGGCGACGAAGAAGTAGACGGGGATCACCAGGAGCAGGACCTGGGCGAGCGCGAGCGACCACCACGTCCCCCCGGTGACGCCGAGCAGGACGGCCAGGAACGCGAAGACGAGGAACGCGAACGCGTGCGTGTGGAGGGCGAAGACGAGGTGCTCGCTGTAGTACCAGCCCCGCCGGACGTAGACCGCCTTGAGCAGCAGGGCGAACACCGGCAGGAGGAGGAACAGCACCGTCGGGAGCTGCGAAAGCGCGGCGCGGAGGTAGTCCATGAGCGCCACGAATCCCTCCTCGTCAGTGCGGGCCTCCTTGAGGCGCTCGACGGGGCCGCTCGTCGGCATCCACGCGGGGAGGCCCACGTTGATGTCGTTGCCACCGTCGGGGAAGAGGATCTCGGCGGCCTCTTCGAGCCGGCGGGGCTCCACGAGGCTGTCGGCCGGCCACGTGGCGAGGAGGTCGCGCTCCCACACGAGCCGTCGGAGGCGCCGCTGCGAGGCGGCATCGCGGGCGTCCTCGATGTCGCCCTCGACCTCGTCGAGGGCTGCCTCCAGCGCTTCCAGCGCTCCTGCCGCCCCCTCCCTGCCCGTCACCACGCCGAGGCTGTCGGTGGCGGCCGTGCCGAGGGCGTCGCGGAGGGAGTCGGCCTGGAGCACCCAGCGCTGCTCCCGCTGCGCCCTCGCGGCGAGCACCGAGTCGAGCGAGGCGAGGCGCGCGCCGACGGCGACAGTCGAGTCCAGGACGGCGTCGTCCGGCATCATCGCCTCTCCCAGCCTCTCGACGGGGTCGAGGACGGAGAGGAGGAAGAAGAAGAGGAGCGTGGCGGTGAGGTAGAGCCGCAGCGGCCGGAGATAGCGGGCGCGTCGCCCCTCGACGTAGGCCTGCGTCAGCCGCCCGGGCCGGAAGAGCAGGAGGCCAAGCGAGCGCCACAGCCGCCCGTCCACGCCGAAGTACTCGACGATCGACTCGGCGACGAAGTGGTGGACCGGCTGGCGGAGGGGGGCCCGCTTCTGCCCGCACCCGGCGCAGTAGTCCGCCACGAGCGCGCCTCCGCAGTTGGGACAGCCTCCCGGCTCCGGATCGGCGCCGTTCTCTGTCGGGGCGGGTCGGACGGGAGGGTCTGGGACGGGCATGCTTGGGGACGACGGTCGGCGGAAAGCTACGCAGGCCGCCGGTGGGGGCTCGGCGACGTGATCCCGTCTGGGCAGAAACGGCGCATGGGGATCCAGCCCCTTCTGCGGACGGCCCCCCCATTCGTTTCATTCCTCCCACCGATCCCATGCGACACACCCCGCTCGTCCTCCTCGTTCTCCTCGCGCTCCCCCTCCAGGCCGCTGCGCAACATGCCGACGTCCGCGACGTCTCTGGCATGGACCTCGGCAGCGGCCGGGTCGTCGCGTTCTTCGACGTCACCGAGGATCAGGCCGCGATTCTGTTCGGCAGTTCCCTGTTCCGGGACACCGTCCGCCGGGAGGAGGGCAACCGGATCGCCGCCGCGGAGGGCTATGCGCTGTACGCCGTCGGCGCGCGAACCGACGTCGCCGACTGCACCTCCGTGGAGGCGCGGTGCTACGTCGTCAACCGGGAGCGGGGCCTGATCATCTTCGTCGGCATGTTCGACCGCTAGGCCCGACGGCCCGCCGTCCGGTCGAAGGTGGTCGTCCGCTCCCCGACGAACGCGTTCCGGTCGGGGTCGTACCGCCGCTCCTCGATTGAGAACCGCTTGGGCTCGACCGTCACCCAGTTGTAGAAGTTGACCTGTCGGTCGGCCCCCCGGCCGCGCGACGACGTCGCCGTGCCGGCGCTTGCGATGACGAGGCCCCGGCCGGCGTCGCCCGGCGGCACGACCTCGACGTGCTGGACGTGGGAGGTGTGGAGGTGGCCGCACAGGATGAGGTCCACGCCGCAGGCGCCAGCCGCTGCGAGGGCGCGCGTGGCGTTCCGCGCCACGTCGTGCGCGCCGAGGGCTTCGAGGCGGCGGAGGTGGTGGTGCACCACGAGCACGCGGAACGCCTCGGACGGCTGGGCCTCGAAGAAGGCCCGCATCCGGTCGAGGTGGCGCGTCCGGATCTTCCCGCCCTTGATGGTGAGGCCGTGGGCCGAGTTGAGCCCGAAGACGGCGAGCCCGGGTCGCGCGAACGACGGCGTCACGTCGTCGTCGATGAACCGCCGGAAGCGCGATGACGACTCGAACACGCGCTCGACCGGGTTGTGCCACCACGCCCGCACGTCGTGGTTGCCGGGGACGACGAGGGTCGGCGCCGCGAAGGCGTCGAGCATGGCCCGGGCCGCCTGGAACTGGTGCGTCCGGGCGCGCTGCGTGAGGTCGCCCGAGACGACGACGAGGTCCATCCCCGCCTCGTTGACCTCGTCCACGAGGGCATCCACCACGCCGTGGTGGGCGATCCGGCCGAAGTGGACGTCGGAGAGGTGAGCGAGGCGCTGCGCGCCCGTCCCGGGTCGGTCGGCTCGGATCTCCTGGGTGCTCACGTCAGCCGATTACCGCTCCAGAAACGAGACGCCGAAGACCCGTGGATCAGAGCAGCATCAGCATCGGCTCTTCGAGGTAGCGCTTGACGTCGCCGAGGAAGGCGGCGCCGGTGGCCCCGTCCACGACGCGGTGGTCGCAGGAGAGCGTGACCTTCATCCGCTTGCCCGGCACCACGACGGGCCCGTCCTCGCCCGCCTCGACCACGGGCTCGTCGCGGATGCCGCCGATCGCGAGGATGCAGGCGTTGGGCGGGTTGATGATGGCCGTGAACTCCTCGATGCCGAACATCCCGAGGTTGCTCGTGGTGAACGTCGAGCCCTCCCAGTCGGCCGGCTGGAGCTGGCGGTCGCGCGCGCGCGCCGCGAGGGCGCGGGTCTCCTCGGCGATGGCCGAGAGCCCCTTGAGGTCGGCGTTCCGGATGACCGGCGTGAGCAGCCCCTCCTCGACGGCCACGGCGACGGCCACGTGGATCTCGCGGTGGCGGCGGATCTCGCCCTGCTCCTCCAGCCACGAGCTGTTGACGGCCGGGTGGCTGCGGAGCGCCACGGCGCACGCCTTCGTGATGAGGTCGTTGTACGAGACCTTGGCGCGGCCCTGGGCCTCGGCCACCTCGTTGAGCTGCGTCCGGAAGCCGACGGCCCGCCCCATGTCCACGGCGATCGTGAGGTAGAAGTGGGGCGCGGTGAACTTGCTCTGCGCGAGGCGACGCGCGATCGTCTTCCGCATCTGCGTGATCGGCACCGCCTCGTAGGCGTCGCCGTTGAGCGAGGGCGCCACGGGCCGCGCGGGGGCCGGCGCCTGCGGCGCGGCGGGAGCGGGGGCCGGGGTCGCCGCCGGGGCCGGGGCGGCCGCCGGGGCCTGGCCCTGGAGCGCCGCCTCGACGTCGCGCTTGACGATGCGGCCCTCGGGGCCGGAGCCGGAGAGGGCCCGGAGGTCGAGCCCACGGTCCTGCGCCATCCGCCGGGCGAGGGGCGAGGCCTTGATGCGGCTGCCGTCGTCGCCCGCCGACGCGGAGGCCGCGACCGGCGCGGAGGCGCCGGCGGCTTGGCCGTAGCCCTTCGGCGGGACCGGCGCGGCGGGGGCTCCGTCGCCGCTCGCGGCGGGCGGGGCCTCGGTGGCCTCGTCCTCCGGTGGCGCCTCGGGCTCCGCCTCAGGGGTGGGCTCGGCGGCCTTCTCCGACGACCCTTCGCCGCCGCCATACTCCGCCAGCACGTCGTCGGCGCTCTCGCCCGCCTTGCCCAGCACGGCGATGAGCCCGCCGATGGGGACGCTCGCGCCCTCCTCGATGACGCGCTTGAGGAGGACGCCGTCGTCGTAGACCTCGAGGTCCATCGTGGCCTTGTCGGTCTCGACCTGGGCGATCACGTCGCCGGCCGAGACCTCGTCCCCCTCGTTGGCGAGCCACGCGACGAGGACCCCCTCCTCCATCGTGTCGCTCATCTTGGGCATTTCGACGGCGATAGCCATGTCAGTCGTCCGTTGTCTGGTGTCGGGGGATGGGGGAGGGTCACCGGAGCCCACGGCGGGCGGGCTCCCGCGCGCTACTCGACGTAAAGCACCTTCTTCGACGCCGCGATCACCCCGTCGACGGTGGGCATCCAGGCCTCGATGAGGTTCTTGGCGTAGGGGGCCGGGGTGTCCTTGGCGGTGACGCGGGCGACGGGGGCATCGAGGTGGTCGAAGCAGCGCTGCTGGACCTGGAAGGCGACCTCCGAGGCGATGCCGCCGAAGGGCTGGCTCTCGTCGACGACCACGAGCCGGTTCGTCCGCTGCACGCTCTCGACGACGGCGTCGAACGGGAAGGGGCGGATCGTGCGGGGGTCGATGACCGTCGCCTCGTAGCCCTGCTTGGCGAGCTCCTCGGCCGCCTCCATGGCGAGCCAGTAGCTCTTGGAGTGGGCCACGATCGTGAGGTCGTCGCCCTCGCGGGCCGTCCGCGCCTCGCCGATGGGGATCGTGTAGTCCTCGGCGTCGGAGACCTCGCCTTTCAGGCCGAACATCAGCTCGGACTCCAGGAAGATCACGGGGTCGTCGTCGCGGATGGCCGTCTTGAGCAAGCCCTTGGCGTCGTCGGGGTTCGACGGCGCGACGACCTTGAGGCCGGGGACGTTGGCGTAGAGCGGCTCGACGGAGTTGGAGTGGGTGGCGCCAAGTTGGCCGGCGGCCCCGTTGCCGCCGCGGAACACGACGGGCACCTTGAGTTGGCCCCCGCTCATGTACCGGACCTTGGCCGCGTTCGAGACGATCTGGTCGAAGGCCACGAACGAGAAGTTCCACGTCATGAACTCGATGATGGGCCGGAGCCCCATCATCGCCGCGCCGATTCCGAGCCCGGCGAAGCCGTTCTCGGAGATCGGGGTGTCCACGACGCGCTTGGGCCCGAACTGGTCGAGCATGCCCTGGGACACTTTGTAGGCGCCGTCGTACTCGGCCACCTCCTCGCCCATGAGGAAGACGCGGTCGTCGCGCTCCATCTCCTCGACCATCGCGGCGCGGAGCGCCTCTCGGAATTGAAGTTCTGCCATCAGGGGCCGTGGGCTGTGGGCTCCGAGCTGTGGGCTGCTCCGGCACAAAGCCAACAGCCCATCGCTCACAGCGCTTTACACAAGGAAGGGGTAGTCGTCCTGGACGTAGACGTCCTCGTACATCGTCTCGACGGGCGGGAACTCGGACTGCTCGGCGAACTCGACGGCGGCGCGGACCTCGTCCTTCACCTCCTCGTCCATCGCGTCGAGCGCCTCGAGGTCGGCGAGGTCGTGGTCGAGGATGTAGGACTTGACGCGGAGGATGGGGTCCTCGTCCTTCTTCGCCTCCAGCTCCTCCTTCGTCCGGTACTTCTGGGGGTCCGACATCGAGTGCCCGCGGTAGCGGTAGGTGCGGATCTCGACGAGGGCGGGCTTGCCGGCCCGCGCCTCCTCGGCCAGCTCGCCGATGGCGTGGTAGACCTCGAACAGGCTCATCCCGTCCACGAGCGCGCCCGTCATGCCGTAGGCGTAGGCCTGCTTGTAGAGGTCCGGCTCGGCCGAGGCCCGCTCCACGCTCGTCCCCATCGCGTACTCGTTGTTCTCGACGATGAGGAGGACGGGGAGCTCGTAGAGCGCGGCGAGGTTGGCGGCCTCGTGGAAGGCGCCCTGGTTGATGGCGCCGTCGCCGAAGAAGGTGAGCGCGCAGCCGCCCGTCTCCTGGTACTTCAGCGCGAACGCCATCCCGACGCCGACGGGGATCTGCCCGCCGACGATGCCGTGGCCGCCGTAGAAGTGCTTCTCGACGTCGAAGAAGTGCATGCTCCCGCCCTTGCCGCGGGAGCACCCGTCGATCTTGCCGAAGAGCTCGGCCATGCCGGCGTTCGTGGACATCCCGCGGGCGAGCGCGAGGCCGTGGTCTCGGTAGGCCGTGATGATGGGGTCGTCGTCGCGTACGGCCTCGACGGCGCCGACGGAGACGGCCTCCTGCCCGATGTAGAGGTGGAGGAAGCCGGCGATCTTCTGGCGCCCGTACATCTGCGCCGCGCGCTCCTCGAACCGCCGCTGCAGGAGCATGTTGCGGTACATCGCGAGGAGCCGGTCCGGGGCGATCCCGAGGCTCTCGTGGGTGTGGCCGCTCTCCCAGTAGCGCCGGAACTCGCCGGGCTCGGGCGTGAACGTGCGGGCGTCGCCGTTCGACCCGGCCGCGGCCTTCGAGCGCTGCCCTTTCGCGGCGGTCTTCTTCGCGGCGGGCTTTTTGGCGGCGGTCTTTTTCGTGGCGGACTTCGTGCGGCCGGCCATGGGTCGGAGAGGCTGGGCGAGGGGGGCGAGCCCGGAGGGGCCGGGCGGGACGGGGCGCAAAGATACGTCTGGCCCTGCGCAGAGGTCCGCCCTGTGCGGCGACGCGACGGATCGTCGAGGCGGTGGTGGGGAGTCGGCCTGCAGGCGTATCCTCCGGCCCTTCCCCCTCACGCCGTGGAGCCCTCCCCTCCCACCATCCCGCCCGCCGACCGCAGCGCCACGCGCGCCGTCGTCATCATCCCGACCTACAACGAGGCGCAGAACGTCCCCGCTCTCCTCCGGCAGGTGATGGAGCTCCCCGGCGAGATCGCCGCGACGGTCGTGGACGACGGCTCGCCCGACGGCACGGCCGCCCTCGTCCGCCAGCTCATGGACGAGTACCCGGGGCGCATCGGGCTCATCGAGCGGCCCGGCAAGCTGGGGCTCGGGACGGCCTACCTCGCCGGCTTCGAGCGCGCCCTCGCCGCCGACTACGACTACGTCTGCGAGATGGACGCCGACTTCTCGCACAACCCCCGCGACCTCCCCCTCCTCATCGAGGCCTGCCGGACCGGCGCCGACCTCGCCATCGGGAGCCGCTACGCCGACGGCGTCCGCGTCGTGAACTGGCCGCTCTCGCGCCTCATCCTCTCCTACGGCGCCGGCGTCTACACCCGCGCCATCACCCGCCTCCCCGTCCAGGACGTCACGGCCGGGTTCAAGTGCTTCCGCCGCCGCGTCCTCGAGGCGCTCGACCTCGACGGCGTCCGCTCCAACGGGTACTCGTTCCAGATCGAGATGACCTACCGCGCCTGGCGGCGCGGGTTCAGGATCGTCGAGGTGCCCATCGTGTTCACGGAGCGGGCCGAGGGGCAGAGCAAGATGAGCCGCGCCATCGTGCGCGAGGCGATGCGGAAGGTGTGGGAGCTCCGCTGGCTCGACCTCCGCGGCCGGCTCTAGCCCGCCCGAGGCACCTGTCGGCGGGCCGTCCGTAGTTTCGGCGTCCCTTCCCCAACGCTTACGCTCCCCCGTCTCCCCATGCCCTCGTTCCAGCACCTCACCCCCCCCGCCGACGGCCAGCCCATCACGATGGCCGAGGGCGGCCTCCAGGTCCCCGACCGCCCCATCATCCCGTTCATCGAGGGCGACGGCACCGGGCCCGACATCTGGGCCGCCGCCGTCCGCGTCCTCGACGCCGCCGTCGCGCGGGCCTACGGCGACCAGAAGGCGATCGTGTGGTTCGAGGTGTTCGCCGGGGAGAAGGCGAACGACCGGTTCGGCTCGTGGCTGCCGCAGGACACCCTCGACGCCATCGACCACTACCTCGTCGCCATCAAGGGGCCGCTGACCACGCCCGTGGGCGGCGGCATCCGGAGCCTCAACGTCGCCATCCGCCAGAAGCTCGACCTCTACGCGTGCGTCCGGCCCGTCCGCTACTTCACCGGCGTGCCCTCGCCCGTGCGCGAGCCCGAGGCCGTCGACATGGTGATCTACCGCGAGAACACCGAGGACATCTACGCCGGCATCGAGTGGCAGGCCGGCACCGACGACGCCGCGCGGTTCAAGGCGCTGCTCCAGGAGCACTTCCCCGAGCGCTACGCGAAGGTCCGCTTCCCCGACACGAGCGGGTTCGGGCTCAAGCCGGTCTCGGAGGAGGGCACCGCTCGCCTTGTCCGCGCCGCGCTCGACCACGCCCTCGCGACCGGGCGCGACAGCCTCACGCTCGTGCACAAGGGCAACATCATGAAGTTCACTGAGGGCGCCTTCCGGGACTGGGGCTACGAGGTGGCGAAGGGGCGGGGCGCCGAAGACCTCGACGGCGGGCCGTGGCAGGTGCTCCGGAAGGACGGCCAGGAGGTCGTCGTCAAGGACGTCATCGCCGACGCCTTCCTCCAGCAGATCCTCACCCGGCCCCGCGAGTACAGCGTCATCGCGACGATGAACCTCAACGGCGACTACATCTCCGACGCCCTCGCCGCGCAGGTGGGCGGGATCGGGATCGCGCCCGGCGCCAACATCAACTACGACTCCGGCCACGCCGTCTTCGAGGCCACGCACGGGACAGCACCGAAGTACGCCGGGCAGGACAAGGTGAACCCCTCCTCGGTGATCCTCTCGGGCGAGATGATGCTGCGCTACATGGGCTGGACCGAGGCCGCCGACCGCATCCTCGCGGCGATGGAGGCGACGATCGGGCAGAAGCGCGTGACGTACGATTTCCACCGGATCATGGACGGCGCCACCCTCCTCAAGACGAGCGCGTTCGGCGACGCGCTGATCGAGAACCTGTAGGCGCCCCGATGGTGCCGCGGACGCAGACGACGCACGGGCCGGGAGGCGGTTGCTTGCTTGTCTGATCCGACGGGCGGTACACTGGTCGCGCACCCCGCCGTGTTTCCGCCACACACCGCCGAGGCCATGCGCTCCTTGATCCTCTTCCTGCTCCTCGCTTGCTCCCCAGTCGCCTCCGCCCAGCACGACGTGACCGGGCGTGTGACCACCGAGAGCGGAGACGCCCTGGTCGGCGTCAACATCGCCGAGTTGGGGACCCTCAACGGCACCACCACCAACCTCGACGGGGAGTATCGCCTTAGCGTGGGCTCGCCTCAGGCCACGCTCGCCTTCAGCTTCATCGGGTTCGAGCGCCAGGAGGTCGCCGTCGCCGGCCGGTCCGAGATCGACGTCACGCTCGTCGAGGGCATCGAGCTGGGCGAGGTCCAGGTCGTCGGCTCCCGGTCCTACAACCGCTCGGCCGTCGACTCGCCTGCGGCCGTCGACGTCATCGACATCGCCGAGCTGGCGACGACCACGGGCAAGGTCGAGATCAACCAGGTCCTCCAGTACGCCGCCCCGTCGTTCAACGCCACCAAGCAGTCCGGCTCCGACGGCGCCGACCACATCGACCCGGCCTCGCTCCGCGGCCTCGGCCCCGACCAGACGCTCGTCCTCGTCAACGGGAAGCGGCGCCACCAGTCGTCGCTCGTCAACGTCTTCGGCACGCGCGGCCGCGGCAACACCGGCACCGACCTCAACGCCATCCCGGCCAGCGCCATCAAGCGCATCGAGATCCTCCGCGACGGCGCCGCCG
>JAWWCA010000066.1:0-15798 GCA_033720695.1 Rubricoccaceae bacterium | reverse complement strand
TCATGTTCTCCCAGAAGGTGGGCCCCGGCCTCCCGCTGTGGCTGCCCAAGGGCGCCACCCTCCGCGAGACCCTCGTCGAGTTCCTCAAGGCCGAGCAGGTGCGGCGCGGCTACCTCCCCGTCGTCACCCCCCACATCGGCCGGCTCGACCTCTACAAGACGTCGGGGCACTACCCCTACTACGCGGAGAGCCAGTTCCCCCCGATGTTCGAACGGGGGGCCGACACGGAGGCGGGGGACGCCGGCACCGTGGACGACGACCGCGACGGCTACCTCCTCAAGCCGATGAACTGCCCGCACCACACGCAGATCTACGATCACGAGCCCCGCTCCTACCGCGACCTCCCCGTGCGGCTGGCCGAGTTCGGGCAGGTCTACCGGTTCGAGCAGTCGGGCGAGCTCGGCGGGCTGACGCGCGTCCGCGGCTTCACCGTCGACGACGCCCACATCTTCTGCACGCCGGCGCAGGTCAAGGACGAGTTCAAGGACGCCATCGACCTCACGCTCTTCGTCTTCCGCGCCCTCGGCTTCGAGGACTTCACCGCGCAGGTCTCCCTCCGCGACCCCGCGAACACCGAGAAGTACATCGGCGAGGACGCCCACTGGGACACGGCCGAGAACGCCATCCGCGAGGCCGCCGCCGAGATGGGGCTCGACACCGTCGAGGAGGTGGGCGAGGCCGCCTTCTACGGCCCCAAGCTCGACTTCATGGTGCAGGACGCGCTCGGCCGCCGCTGGCAGCTCGGGACGGTGCAGGTGGACTACAACCTCCCCGAGCGGTTCGACCTGAGCTACACCGACACCGACGACACCCGGCGGCGTCCGGTGATGATCCACCGCGCCCCGTTCGGCAGCCTGGAGCGCTTCATCGGCGTGCTCATCGAGCACACCGGCGGCCGCTTCCCGACGTGGCTCGCGCCGGTCCAGGCCGTCGTGCTCCCGCTCAACGACGACCTCAACGAGCGCGCCCACGCCGTCGCCGCGCGCCTCCGCGACGCCGGCCTCCGCGTGGACGTGGACGCCCGGAGCGAGAAGCTGGGCCGGAAGATCCGCGACGCTGAGGTCGAGAAGGTCCCGTTCATGCTCGTGCTCGGGAACCAGGAGGCCGAGGCCGGGACCGTCTCGGTCCGCCGCCACGGCGCCGAGGGCGGACGCGCCGAGGACCTCGGCGCGATGCCGATGGACGACCTCGTGGCCCTGCTCCAGCGCGAGGTCGCGGAGCCGCTCGGCCGGGCCCACCGCCCCAGCGTCGAGACCCCGCGGCCCGAACCCACCCCCGGTTTCCGCGTATAGCCCCCGTCCTCCGCGCACGCGGCCGCCGGCCGCGCCGCCCCTCCATCACCCACCCGAGAGGTTCACCATAGCCCGTCGCCGTTCCCGTCCGGCTCCCCGCCGCGAGCCGCAGACCCCCATCAACGAGAGCATCCGCGCCTCCACCGTGCGCGTCGTCACCGAAGAGGGCCAGCTCGGCGTCATGCCGATCGACGAGGCCCTCGCTGCTGCCCGCCAGCGCAACCTCGACCTCGTCGAGATCTCGCCCAATGCGGACCCCCCCGTGACCAAGATCATGGACTTCGGGAAGTACCGCTACGAGCAGCAGAAGAAGCTGAAGGAGCAGCGGAAGAAGCAGGCCCGCCAGGGCGAGCTCAAGGAGGTCCGCTTCCGCCCCAACACCGACGACCACGACTACGAGTTCAAGATGAAGCACGCTCGGGAGTTCCTCGAGCAGGGCAACAAGGTCAAGGCCTGGGTGCAGTTCCGCGGCCGCGACATCATCTACAAGGACCGTGGCGCGGCCATGCTGTCGAAGTTCATCGAGGACCTCGCGGACATCTCGAAGATCGATCAGGCCCCGCAGATGGAGGGCCGCCGCATGACCATCATGCTCGCGCCCGACAAGAAGAAGTGACGGCGCGCCGAGCCGCACGAAGCCCCGTCGAAGAATCCCGCGCCCCCGGGCGCCGCGTTGCGGCCCGCTCGGGGGCGCGGCTATCTTGGGGGTTCTGCCGAATTCTCGGCCCCACCGCGCGCTCGCCCGCGTGCCAGCGCCGCCCCAGCCGGAGCCTCTCATGCCCAAGATGAAGACCAACAGCGGCGCGAAGAAGCGCTTCAAGCTGACCGGGACGGGCCGCGTAAAGCGGCAGAAGGCCTTCGCCAGCCACATCCTGACGAAGAAGTCCCCCAAGCGGAAGCGCAACCTCCGCCACGACACCCTCGTGGACCGCGTCGACGAGGCGCGCGTCAAGCGGATGATCAACGCCTGACGGCGTCCCCGCTCGACGCGGCCCTCGCCGCCGTCCCCTTTCCTTCGTAACCCTCACCCTCGGAGACACCAAATGCCGCGCGCACGCAACCTCGTGGCTTCCCGTCGCCGTCGCAAGAAGCTCCTCGCTCAAGCGAAAGGCTACTGGGGTCGCCGGAGCAACGTCTACACCGTTGCCAAGCACTCCGTCGAGAAGGGGCTGCAGTACCAGTACCGGGATCGGAAGGCGCGCAAGCGCACGTTCCGGCGCCTCTGGATCGCCCGCATCAACGCGGCCGCGCGCCAGAACGGCACCACGTACTCCCGCCTCATCAACGGCCTCAAGACGGCGGGCATCCCGCTCAACCGGAAGGTCCTCGCCGACCTTGCCGTTCACGACAAGGACGCCTTTACGGCCGTGGTCGAGCAGGCCACGGCCTGAGCCGGATCGCCCCGATCCTTCAGGCTGCCCGTTCGACCACGATCCCGCCCGGCCCCGGCTCGGCGGGATTTTTTGTAGGACCGCCGCCCGCCGCCCCTCTCCGCCATGTCTACCGACGCCTCCACCGACGCCACCCCGCTCGACCCTCAGATCGAGGCCGTCGCCGCCGAGATCGAGGCGGCCCCGCTCACGACCGAGGACGACGCCGAGGCCTTCCGCATCCGCTTCCTCGGCCGCAAGAGCGGCGCCGTCACCGACCTCTTCGGGCAGATGGGAGGGGTCGAGCCGGCGCAGCGCCGCCTGCTCGGCCAGCGCCTCAACGCGCTGAAGGCCCGCGCCCAGGCCCGCCTCGACGAGGCCGCCCGCGGCGCCGCTCCCGCGTCGGGCGCCACCGCAGGCTCAGGACAGGCGCTCGACCTCACGCTGCCCGGCCGGGTCCCGCCCCCCCTGGAGCCGGGCACGCTCCACCCCCTCACGCAGACGCTCCACGCCCTCATCCAGATCTTCCAGGGCTTCGGCTTCTCCGTCGCCCGCGGGCCCGAGATCGAGACCGACTGGCACAACTTCACCGCGCTCGGCTTCCCCCCCGAGCACCCGGCGCGGGACATGCAGGACACGTTCTTCCTCGAGCCGCCGCCGCCGGAGGGCCGCGGCGTCGTCCTGCGCACGCACACCTCGCCCGTCCAGATCCGCGTGATGGAGGGGCGGCAGCCGCCGTTCCGCATCATCGCGCCGGGCCGCGTCTTCCGCAACGAGGCCATCTCGTACAAGAGCTACTGCCTCTTCCACCAGGTCGAGGGCCTCGTCGTGGACGAGGGCGTGACGTTCGCCGACCTCAAGGCGCTCCTCCACGCCTTCGCGCGGGCGTTCTACGGCGAGGGCGTCCGGATGCGCTTCCGCCCGAGCTACTTCCCCTTCACCGAACCCTCGGCCGAGGTGGACATCTGGTGGGCCGACCCCGCCCTCCCCGGCGGCGGCCGCTGGCTCGAGATCCTCGGCTGCGGGATGGTGGACCCCGTCGTGCTCGAGAACGTCGGCGTCGACCCCGAGCGCTACACCGGCTACGCATTCGGCATGGGCGTCGAGCGGCAGGCCATGCTCCGCCACGACATCCCCGACATCCGCCTCCTCTTCGAGAACGACGTCCGCTTCCTCCGCCAATTCTAGCTGTCTGCTCGGGGCTGCGGGCTCAGGGTGATCCGCCCAGAGCGCACAGCCTACGGCCCGAAGCCCATGAAGCTCTCCCTCAACTGGCTCCGCGACTACGTCGCGACCGACCTCGACGCCGACGCCCTCGCCGACCTCCTCACGATGTCGGGCCTGGAGGTGGAGGGCGTCGAGCGGATCGGGCCCGACCTCGACGGCGTCGTCGTCGGCCGCGTCCTCGGCACCCGGAAGCACCCGGACGCCGACCGCCTCACGCTCTGCGACGTCGACCTCGGCGAGGCCGGCCCCGGTGCGCCGGTCCAGATCGTGTGCGGCGCACCGAACGTGGCGCCCGGCCAAACGGTCCCCGTCGCCACGGTCGGCGCCACGCTGAGGCTGCCGGACCGGAAGACGGGCGCGCCGACGCCGGTCGAGATCCAGCGCTCGACGATCCGCGGCGAGGCGTCCCACGGGATGATCTGCGCCGAGGACGAGCTCGGCCTGGGCGACGACCACGACGGCATCCTCGTCCTGGACGAGGCCGAGGCGGGCCAGCCGCTAGCCCGCTACCTCCGAGAGCGCGGCCGGGCCGTCGGCGACGCCGTGCTCGACGTCGCCATCACGCCGAACCGGCCCGACGCCACCAGCCACATCGGCGTGGCCCGCGACGTGGCCGCCCTCCTCGACCTCCCCCTCCTCCTCCCCGAGGTCGAGGAGCCAACGACGGAGGGCGAGGGGCCGGTGCCGATCGAGATCGAGGACCCCGAGGGGTGCCCCCGCTACGTCGGGCTCGTCGTGCGCGGCGTCCGGGTGGGGCCGTCGCCGGACTGGCTGGCGGACCGCCTCCGCGCCATCGGGCTCCGGCCCATCAACAACGTCGTGGACGTGACGAACTACGTCCTCCACGAGGTGGGCCAGCCGCTCCACGCCTTCGACCTCGCGCGCCTGAAGGGCCCCGCCATCGTCGTCCGCCGCGCCCGCCCCGGCGAGACGCTGACCACGCTCGACGACCAGGAGCGCACGCTGCCCGAGGGCACGCTCCTCATCTGCGACGCCGAGCGGCCCGTGGCCGTGGCCGGCGTGATGGGCGGGGCCAACGCCGAGGTGAGCGAGGCGACGACCGACGTGCTCCTCGAGAGCGCCTACTTCGACCCCGTCTCGATCCGGAAGGCCGCCAAGGCGCTCGGGCTCCAGACCGACGCCTCGTACCGCTTCGAGCGCGGCGTGGACCCGACGGGCCAGCTCCGCGCCGCCACGCGCGCCGCCGCCCTCCTCGCCGAGATCGCCGGCGGCACCATCGAGCCGCCGGCGGCGGACGCCCACCCGCGCCCCTACGCGCCGCGCACCGTCACCCTCCGCCCCGCGCGCGTCGCGCACCTCCTCGGCGCGGAGGTGCCGGAGGCGGACCTCCGGCGGCTCCTCACCGCCATCGGGTTCGAGGTGGACGGGGCCGAGGCCAAGATGGAGGCGTTCGCCGAGGAGGTGATGCGGAGCGAGAGCCTGGCGGCGGCCGTCGCCGAGGCCGAGGACGCCGGCCTCTCCGTCACGGTCCCCCCCTTCCGCCCCGACGTGGCGCGGGAGGTGGACGTGATCGAGGAGGTGGCCCGGCTGTGGGGCTACGACCGCATCCCCGACCCGGCGACGGTCCCGATTTCGCTCGTCCCCGCCACCGACACGCCGGAGGCCGCGACGCTCGAGCGCGTCCGCACCCGCCTCGTCGGCCTCGGCTTCCGCGAGCTCTACACCAACTCGCTCGTCCCGAAGGAGACGGCCGAGCAGTTCGCCACGGCTGAGCTGACCGGCGCCGCGGTCGCCCCCGTCGAGACGCTCAACCCGATCTCGCAGGACATGGCCGCGCTCCGGCCGAGCCTGCTGCCGGGCCTCCTCACGGCCGTCGCCTACAACCAGGCGCGCGGGGCCGAGGCCCTCCGCGTCTTCGAGCTCGGCCACGTCTATGCGAGAGGGGCCGACCCCGAGGCGCCCGTCGAGGGCTACCACGAGCACACGTCGCTGATCGTGGCGCTCTCCGGCCCCGCCGAGCGGACGGGCTGGAACGCCGAGGGGCGCGCGGCCGACGTCTACGACCTCAAGGGGGCCCTCACGCACGTCCTCGGCGCCCTCGCCCTGCCTGAGCTCCAGGAGACGCCCTCGACCGAGCCCGGCGCCCTCACCGCCTACCGCCTCGTCCTCGACGCCGGCGGCCGACACCTCGGCGTCCTGGGGCGCGTCTCCGACGCCCTCGCGGCGCGGTACGACCTCCAGGCGCCGCTCTTCTTCGCCGAGCTGAACGCCGACCGGCTGGCCGCGCTCGCCCGCCGCGAGACGCCGGTGCGCTACGAGGCCATCAGCCGCTTCCCGGCCGTCGAGCGCGACCTCGCCGTGGTCGTGGACGAGGGCCAGCCCATCGGGCCGCTGCTCCACACGATCCGTGCGGCGGCCGGGGGCCTCCTCCAGTCCGTCCGTCTCTTCGACCTCTACCGAGGCGACCGCATCGAGGCGGGGCAGAAGAGCGCCGCGTTCGCGCTCCGCTTCGCCGCCGACCGGACGCTCCGCGACAAGGAGGTGGACGGGCGGATCCGGAAGGTGGTCGCGGCGCTGGAGCGGGGGCACGGCGCCCGGCTGCGGGCGTAGGCAGGATCGGGATCGGGAGCACGCCCCGGGGAGAACGGGGCGAGCAGGCCCTCTCCTGCCCCTGCTCCCGTTTCTCCCGGAGCGTTCTATATTCCGACCGTCTCTCCTCATCCCGCATGGAGCCGGAACGCCCCACCCCCCTCACCCCGGACGCCGCGCCCCGCACGGAACTGCGCGCGCTCGCACAGCTGCGCGACCGGGTCGAGGCCGCCGCGCAGGAGATGGAGCGGCTCCGTGCCGAGAACACCGCGCTCGCCGCCCGCGTGGCCGAAGTCCAGGACGGCGACGCCCCCGGCGCGGCGGCCCCGGCGCTGCTGGCGGGCGAGGACCCCGAGAAGCTGAGGGCGCAGATCCGCGGCTTCATCGAGGCCATCGACCAGGTGCTCAACGCGCCCGAGGCCTCGGACGTATCCCGCAGCCGGAACGGCTGAGCGTGTCCATGTCGGAGCAGCCCCCCATCTCCATCCGCGTCCGCGTCCTCGACCGGGAGTACCCCCTCCGGGTCCACCCGGCCGACACCCCCTACACGCAGCACCTCGCCCAGCTCGTCGACGCCCGGCTCCGCCGCATCCGCGACGACATCCCCAACCAGCCCGACCTCACCCACGCCATCATCGGCGCGCTCGAGATGGCGGAGGAGCTCTACGCCGCCCGCGCCGAGATCGACCGGCTCCGCGCCGAGGTGGAGGTCGAGGCCAAGGCGCTCGCCGACCGCCTCGACGCCGCCCTCGGCGCGGCCGACGAGCCGCCGGCCGGCGACGGGATGGCCGCCGAGCCCACGCCCCTCGCCGACGAGCCTGCCGAGGATCGGGCCGAAGGGGACGACGATGCGGACGAAGCCGACGGCTAACGCGTTCTCAACGGAACCCCCCGCCGGCTCCCGCCTATATTCCGGCGTGCGCGGCGAGGGCCTCGGCCTTCGCCGCGCCGCTTCACCGGTCTGCGGTCCCGTAACGCGACCCTGACACCGCTACCAGCGGGAACCGGTCTCAGGACCTGACCATCAGGCCACAGTCCCGACGGATCGTTCGCGGTCCTTCGGGATCACCCCGCCCCGGCGGGGACCGTGGAAGGCGAGAGGGTCCGGACCCTTCCCACCGTGTTCGAGCGAGGGTTCGCAGAACACCGCCGCAGGCTGGTGCCCTTGTCGTGCTCCGGCACCAGAACGCCCCGGGGGCCCGCGCCCCCGGGGCGTTCTGTGGGAGCCCGGCGAGGCATCCCGCGTCGCCGTTTCGTGCGTATCCTCCGGCCCGCACCCCTCCCCTCCCCCATGGACCCCCAGCAGCTCGTCCTCCTCGCCGTCGGCGTGCTCCTCGGCTTGGGCGTGGGGATCGGCATCGGCCGGCGCCTCCACGTCGGCGCCGTGCAGCGGCGGCTCGACGCGGCCCTCGCCGAGGCCGAGGCCGAGGGCCGGCGGGTGAAGGCCGCGCGCAGCGAGGTCGAGAAGGGCCGCGAGGAGCTGCGCCGGCAGCGGCAGCGGCTGGAGCAGAAGGCGACCGAGACGAAGGCGAAGGGGCAGCGCCTCCGCGAGAAGCTCGACGCCCGGAAGGCCAAGCTCGACGCCCGCGCCCGCCGCCTCACCGACCGCGAGGGCGCCCTCCTCCACGCCGCCGACGCCCTCGACCTCCTCCACGAGGAGGCCGAGAAGCGGCGGGCCGAGACCGAGGCCCTCCGCGCTCAGGTGCAGACCCTCGCCACGACCGTGGCCCGGCGCCAGCAGGAGCTCGCCACACGGGAGCAGGCCAGCGAGGCGCTCGCCGCGCGGCTCGACGAGGAGCGCGGGCGCCTGGAGCGCCTCGTCGAGGAGCACCTCCAGAAGCTCGAGCGCGCCGCCGGCATGGGCCGCGACGAGGCCGTCCACCAGCTCATGGGCGAGATGACGCGCGAGGCCAAGCTCGAAGCCGCCGCCCTCGTCAAGGACGCCCGGGACGAGGCCCGCCGCACGGCCCAGCGCGAGGCGCAGAAGGTGGTCCTCAAGTCGATCCAGCGCCTCGCCGCCCAGACCACGATCGAGCACACCGTCTCGGCCGTCCCCCTCCAGAGCGACGACATGAAGGGGCGCGTGATCGGGCGGGAGGGCCGGAACATCCGCGCCTTCGAGGCCGCGACGGGCATCGAGGTCATCGTGGACGACACGCCCGAGGCCGTGCTCGTCTCGGGCTTCGACCCCGTCCGCCGCGAGGTGGCCCGCCTCTCGATGGAGCGGCTCCTCGCCGACGGCCGGATCCACCCCGCCCGGATCGAGGAGGTCGTCGAGAAGACGCGGGGCGAGGTCGAGGAGGAGATCGTCGAGGCGGGCGAGGCCGCCGCGCTCGAGCTCCAGATCCACGGCCTCCACCCCGAGCTGGTCCGGCACGTCGGGCGGATGAAGTTTCGCACCTCGTTCGGGCAGAACCTCCTCGCGCACTCGGTCGAGGTGGCGAAGCTGTCGAGCCTCATGGCGGCCGAGCTCGGGCTCGACGCCCGGAAGGCCCGCCGCGGCGGGCTCCTCCACGACATCGGGAAGGTGGCCGAGGAGGACCTCGAGAGCCCCCACGCCATCGTCGGGATGGAGCTGTGCCGGCGCTACAAGGAGCACCCCGACGTCTGCAACGCCGTCGGCGCCCACCACGACGAGGTCGCCATGGCGACGCCCATCGCCCCGCTCGTCCAGGCGGCCGACGCGATCAGCGGGGCCCGCCCCGGCGCCCGCCGCGAGGCGCTCGAGCGCTACGTCCAGCGCCTCCAGCACCTCGAGTCGCTCGCCGGCTCGTTCGACGGCGTCGAGCGCGTCTACGCCATCCAGGCCGGGCGCGAGATCCGCGTCATCGTGGACCACGCGAAGGTCACCGACGCCGTGGCCGAGACGCTCGCCGCCGACATCGCGCGGCGGATCGAGAGGGAGATGGAGTACCCGGGCCAGGTGAAGGTCAACGTGATCCGCGAGGTCCGCGCCGTGGCGTACGCGCGATGACGGGGCCATGGCCGAGACGCTCTTCCTCGCCCAGCCGGCCGCGGCCTTCGTCGGACTCGCGGCGCTCCTCCTCGCCGAGAGCCTCCACCCGTTCCTCCCCCTGTTCACGGACGCGCGCACGCGGGGCGCCCACCTCGCGCGCAACCTCGCGCTGGGGCTCCTCAACGCCGTTGTCGTAGCGGTCGGGTTCGCGGGGCTGTGGGTGGCGGCGGCCGGCTGGGCCGAGGCGCGCGGCTGGGGGCTGCTCCACGCGCTCGGCCTCCCGCCGTGGGCCCACGCCCTCGGCGCCCTCCTCCTCCTCGACGCCTGGACCTACCTCTGGCACCGGCTCAACCACCGCGTGCCCGTCCTGTGGCGGTTCCACCGCGTCCACCACGCCGACGCGGCGATGGACGTCACGACGGCGAGCCGCTTCCACGTCGGTGAGCTCGTGCTGTCGTCGGCGCTGCGGGTGCCGTTGATCCTGCTCCTCGGCGTGTGGGCGTGGGAGCTCGTGCTCTACGAGACGCTGATGTTCGCCGTGGTGCAGTTCCACCACGCCAACGTGGGGCTGTCGCCGCGCCTCGACCGGGCGCTCCGGGCGGTGATCGTGACGCCGGCCATGCACAAGGTGCACCACTCGCGCCTCCGGCCGGAGACTGACTCGAACTACAGCTCGCTCTTCTCGTGGTGGGACCGGCTGTTCCGCTCGTTCCGCCTCCGCGCCCGCCCCGAGACCATCCGGTTCGGCCTCGACGACTTCGACCGCGAGGGCGACCGCACGCTCGGCGGCCTGCTGACGATGCCGTTCCGCGCACCCGGCCAACCCGACGAGGGCGGCTGAGCCATGCTGGCCCTCGTCTTCGTGGTGCTCTTCCTCGTCGGCGTTGGGCTCGGCGCGGTGCCGTTTGCGTGGCTGCTCGTGCGGTTGCGGCACGGCCTCAACCTCTACGCGGCGGGCTCGACGAACGTCGGCGCCAACAACGCCTACCGGGTGTCGGGGTCGCGCTTGCTCGGCGCGCTCGTGCTCGTGCTCGACCTCCTCAAGGGCGTCGTCGCCGTCGGGGTGGGATGGGCGGTGTGGGCCGTGGCCGCGACCGGCTTCGGGACCATGCCGCTGCCGCCAGGCGAGGCGCCGCTGCGGTTCTGGTGCGGGGCCGTCCCGCTCCTCGGGGCCGTGGCCGGGCACAACTACAACCCGCTCCTCTCGGTGATGGCCGGGCGCCTCGTCGGGGGGAAGGGGTTCGCGATGGCTGCGGGCGGGTTCCTCCTCTTGACGCCGTGGGTGGTGCCGTCGTGGCTGGGGCTCTATGCCGTGGGCCGTCGGCTGTTCGCGTGGCGGCGCGGCCTCCGCGACCCCATCCCGGGCAACGTCTTCGCCACGGCGCTCATCCCGGTCGTGGCAGGGGCGCTCTACGGGGGGCCCGCCGCCCTCGCCGTGGGCGCTTTCGCGCTCCTCACGCTGCCGAAGCACGCGCGTCAGATGCAGGCCCTCCTGCGGGCCGGGAGCGGCGACGTGCGGGGCGAGCAAGAATCGGTGAACGGGGACGATTGAGCGTAGACTGCGCGTATCGTAGATCCCCTGACCCAGCGCCGCGGCGGGAAGGCTGCGCCCCCCGCGCCCCCCGGATATGCTTGGAGTGATCGGTGACCTCGCCCTCCTCGTCGCCTTCGTGGCGGCGATCGGCTCGGGCGTGTCGTTCTTCAAGGCCGCCCGCGGCGGCTCAGACGCAGAGGCCTGGCGCCGCTACGGCCGCCTCGCCTGGCTCGCGATGGCGGCCGGCGTGGCCGTGGCGTCCGTCCTCCTGTGGGTGCTCCTGTTCGGGCGCGACTTCTCGTACAGCTACCCGTTCCAGCACACCTCGTACGCGATGCCGTGGCGGTACACGTTCTCGGCGTTCTGGGCGGGGCAGGAGGGCTCGTTCCTGTTGTGGATCGTGATGACGGCCGTCGTGGGCGGGGCGCTCCTGTGGTGGTCGGGCCGCGAGAAGGGCCTGCTGCCGGCGGCCGTCGCGCAGCGGCGGTTCTTCCAGGCGCCCGTGATGGCCGTCGTGGCGCTGTGCCAGGCGTTCCTGCTCTCGATGATCGTGGGCCTCCAGCTCGGCCCCCTCGCGGTCGGCGCCTCGCCGTTCCAGACCCTCGCCGAGAAGTTCCCCGACGCGCCGTTCGTGGCCGCCGGCGGCGTCCCGGCCGACGGGCAGGGGCTCAACGACCTCCTCCAGAACCCGTGGATGACGATTCACCCGCCGACGCTCTTCCTCGGGTTCACGCTGATGATGGTGCCGTTCGCCTTCGCCTTGGCCGGGCTGTGGCAGCGGCGCTACACGCAGTGGGTGCGGCCGGCGCTGCCGTGGACGCTCGCCGCCTGCGGCGTGCTCTGCCTCGGCATCATGATGGGCGGGTACTGGGCCTACGTCACGCTCTCGTTCGGCGGGTGGTGGGCCTGGGACCCCGTCGAGAACTCGAGCCTCGTGCCGTGGCTCTTCGGCGTGGCCGCGCTCCACGCCATGATCGTGCAGAAGAAGACGAGCGCCGGCCACAAAGCGGCCCTCCTGCTCACGATCGTCGCCTTCCAGTTCGTCATCTACTCGACGTTCCTGACACGCTCCGGCATCCTCGGCGAGACGAGCGTCCACTCGTTCGTGGACCTCGGCCTCTACAACCAGCTGCTCCTCTGGATCGGGACGATCGGCGTGCTCGGGTTCGGGCTCTTCGCCGCGCGCTACCGCGAGCTCCCGGCGCCGCCCGCGCCGCCGGCCACGCTCTCGCGCGAGAGCATGATCTTCACCGGGGCGCTCCTGCTCGCCCTCACCGGCCTCGTCATCATCCTCGGCACGAGCGCGCCCATCTTCGGGAAGCTCTTCCGGGACAACCCGAGCGCCGTCCCGATCGCGTTCTACGACACGTGGACGCTCCCCCTCGCCGTCGGCATCGCGTTCCTGGCCGGGCTGGGGCAGCTGTTCTGGTGGCGCACGATGCGGGTCGAGGACGTGCAGCGCGTGCTCGTCAAGCCGCTCGCGCTGACGGTGGCCTCGACGGCCGCCGTCCTGATCCTGACCCCGTTCGTGCAGGAGACCGTCCGCCCGCCCGCGCCCGCGCCCGCCGCCGGGCCGGTCGAGGCCGGGCTGCTCCCGACCGCGCTCGCGACCTTCTTCGAGACGCACGGGACGAGCCTCCTCCTGCTCCTCCTCGTCTTCTGCTCGTTCTTCGCCCTCTACGGCAACAGCTTCGTGCTGTGGCGCATCGCGCGGGGGAACGCGAAGCTGGCCGGCGGCTCGCTCACGCACGTCGGCTTCGGGCTCGTGCTCCTCGGCATCTTCGCCTCGTCGGTCTTCAACGACCCCGTCTCGGACGGGACCGGGACCGACATCGGCGGCAGCCGCGACAACTTCGTCGTCCCCGCCGGGCAGACCGTCACCGTCGACGGCTACACCGTCACCTACACCGGCATCGTGCCGAACGCGATGGGCCGGCCCGAGTACGTGCTCGACTGGCAGGCGCCGAGCGGGGCGCGGTTCGAGACGCGCAACGAGGTGTACCAGGACGGCCGCGGGCAGTGGATCCAGCACCCCGTCGTCCGCGAGCACTTCCTCCGCGACCTCTACATCGCGCTCTACCCCAGCGCGATGAGCCAGCAGCAGGGGGCCGCCAACGAGGTGCTGCTCCAGCGCGGGCAGGCGCGCGCCCTCGGCGGCGGACGCTACACCCTCCGCTTCGACGACTACGACCTCGAGGCCGATCCCGCCCTGCTCGGCCTCGCGCCCGAGGCCGTGGACCTCGCCGTCGGCGCTCGTCTCACGCTCACCGACACCCAGACCGGCGAGACGCGCGCCCTCCGCCCCGTCTACGCCGTCACGACGGACCGCCAGCAGGAGGCCGCCCCGGACGCCGCGCCCGACTGGGGCATCACCGCCACTTTTGCCGGGATGCAGGTGGAGCAGAACGCGATCCGCGTCGTGGTCGAGGGGACGGCCGTGGACCCGGAGGAGTGGGTGGTGGTCCAGGCCTACGAGAAGCCGTTCATCTCGGTGCTCTGGATCGGCACCCTCGTGCTCCTCGCCGGCTTCGGCCTCGCCGTCGTCCGCCGCGCCTCCGAGACCCGGCGATGAACGCCGGCGCCCGGCCCCAGGGAGAGAGGGAGGCCGGGCGCGGCGTGGTTCGGGATGGGGAAGGTGAACCCTAGAAGGGCCGGTGGGAGAGCGTGCGCCGGGGGATGGGCCGCGCGGGAGCGTGCCGGGTCGGGCAGACCGCCGCGCGCTCGGTGACGCACGCGCGGCGAACATAGCGCCCGGACCCCATGCGCGTCCAGTACGAAGTTTCCTGAATACATCTCGCACCTGCGGCGCCCCCCGCCGTAACCTTTTCGGCACGCCTCCCGTCGCCATCCCTCCCTCACACAGACCCCGCCCATGCGCACGACCTCCCTCGCCCTCCTCCTCTCGCTCGGGGCCGCCGCCGCGGCCCAGGACACCCCCACCGTCGCGCCCGGCTCCGAGCTCCTCGACCTCGGCCGTCTCCAGCCCGGCAGCACCACCTACACCGTCACGGCCGTCCAGGGCGCCATGCGCCAGCAGGTCGGCACCTTCGTCCAGACCCTCTCCGTGGACGACGCGGCGGGCGTGGCCGAGACCGTCTCGGAGCTGACGGTGATGGGGCAGAAGTTCACCGACACCATGCGCGTGGCCTGGCCCTCGCTGGCCGCCCGCTACCACCGCTCCGAGAACCCCCAGCGCCTCCTGGTCTTCGCCGTCGAGGACGGCCGGCTCGTGGGCGAGCACACCCCGACTGGCGGCACGGCCGAGGCGTTCGAGATGTCGGTGGACGGTCCCGTCTTCGACAGCGCCTGGCTCGACGACGTCGCCCGCGCGCTCCCGCTCGCCGAGGGCTACACCGCGACGCTCACGGCCTACAACCACGACGCCGGCGGCCTCGCCGACTACACCCTCCGCGTCGCCGGCAGCGAGAAGGTCGCGCGCGAGGGGAAGGCGTCGGTGGACGCGTGGGTGGTCGAGGTGGAGCAGCCCGACCAGGACGAGCTCCCGCGGTTCTACCTCTCGAAGGAGGACCACGCCCTCGTCCGCATCCAGGTCGAGCCCCAGCCCGGCGTCCAGGTGCTCATCGACGCGGAGTGAGGCGAGCGCCCCGGCCGCACCCCGGCCGCGCCCCTACTCCACCATCGCCTCCTGCGCGGCCGTGCGGCCGGCGGGCGTGAGGCTCAGCCGGTCGCCCGCGCGGCGGACGGTGCCGGTGCGCTCGGCGTAGCGGACGGCCGTCTCGGCGAACCCAGGCTCCCAGCGGAGGTGCTCCTGGAGGTGGGGCACGCGGCACTCCCGCTCGGCCTCGGGGGTGTGCTCGTGGTGGAGGAGGTGGACGAGCAGCATCCGCCGGGCGAACTCGCGCCGCTGCGCCGACCGGCGCCGCGCCTGCGCGAGCACCCCCCGCTCGGGCGCGAGCAGGAACACGAGCGCGAAGAGCACGCCGGCCATCGTCGCCATCGCCCCGGCGATCGAGGCGTCGAGGACCCGGGCGAGGGCGTAGCCCGTCACGGCCGCCAGCACGCCGAGGCCGACGGCGAGGACGCGGAGGCGCGGGAGCCGGTCCGTGAGGAGGTAGGCCGCCGCCGGCGGCGCCACCATGAGGGCCACGACGAGGATCGAGCCAACGACGTCGAACGCGCCCACGGCCGTCACGGAGACGAGGCCCATGAGCGCGTAGTGGAGCGCGCGCGGGGCGAAGCCGAGGGCGGCGGCGAGCGCCGCGTCGAACGTCGCCAGCTTCAGCTCCTTGTAGAACAGGACGACGAAGAGGAGGTCCAGCCCGAGGAGGGCCGCCACCACCCAGAGCGCCTGTGGCCCGAGGTCTCGCCCCCCCGCCTCCACGCGCTCGATCCACGCGAAGGCGAGGTCGCCGAGGAGCACGGCGTCGGTGTCGAGGTGGACGCCCGAGGCGTAGCGCGCGATGAGGATGACGCCGATCGAGAAGAGGGCCGGGAAGACCAGCCCGATGGCGGCGTCGCCCTTGACGAGGCGGGTGTTGCCGAGGGCCTCGATGAGGGCCACGGCGAGGACGCCGGAGGCCGCCGCCGCGACGAGGAGGAGCGGCGAGGCCAGGCTCTCGGTGAGGAAGAAGCCGACGACGATGCCGGGCAGGATCGCGTGGCTGACGGCGTCGGAGAGCATGGCGGCCCGACGGAGCACGAGGAAGGCGCCCACGAGCGCGCACGCCGCCGCCGTGACGGACGCGATGAGGACGATCTCGACCTGGGCGGCGCTCATGCAGCGGGGGGGTCCTGGCTGAGGCGCCGGGCGGCCCGCAGCCCCTCGTCCGTGAGCGCCCAGGCGTCGTCATCGGCCGGGGCCACCCAGCCATGCGCGGCGAGCGTGCGGAGGCTCGGCGCCACGCTCTC
>JAWWCA010000065.1:0-15938 GCA_033720695.1 Rubricoccaceae bacterium | reverse complement strand
GCGTCGAGGCGTGGAGCGCCGTCTCCGGCCCCGCCGGCCGCGAGCCCGTCCTCGGCCCCCGCGCCGTCGCGCTCGCGCCGGGGCAGTCGCTCACGCGGACGCTCACGCAGGCGGTCCCGGCCGCGGCCCCCGCCGGCACCTACACCTACACGGTCAACGTGGGCGCCTTCGGGGGCGCGACGACGGCGAGCGACAGCTTCGTATTCACGAAGGCCAGCGGCGCTGTGCGTGGCGCAGCCTCGGAGGCCGAATGGACGGCGACGGGGTGGGACGAGGCGCCGGCCGCGCAGGTGGATGCATCGCTGCCGGGCGGGTTCGCGCTCTCGGCCGTCTCCCCGAACCCGTCGCGGGGCACGGCACGGCTCGTGCTGGAGCTCGCGGAGACCCAGGCGGTGACGGCGGCAGTGTACAACGCGCTGGGCCGGCGCGTGGCGATCCTCCATGCCGAGACGCTGGAGCCGGGCGCACACGCGCTCGCGCTCGACGACCGCACCCTCCCGGCCGGCGTCTACATCGTTCGCGTGACGGGCGAGACGTTCGCCGCCACTCGCCGGCTCACCGTCGCCCATTAAACCTCGCTCGGCCCTTCGCCTAGCCCTCACTTCGACCGCGCCATGCGCCTCCCCGTTCTCCTCGCTGCGGTGCTGCTCGGCACCCCGGCCGCGATCTCCCAGCCGGCCCTGCCCTTCGACGGCGTGCCGTGGCTCGGCTACAACGCCGGGACGAGCGCCTTCGACGCCAACCCGAACCCGACCGAGCGCGACCCCTACGCCATCGCCGCCGCCGACTTCGACGGCGACGGCGACCAGGACGCCGTCGTCGCCAACTACGACTACCCCAGCCCCGGTGGCACCGACGGCTCGTCCGGCTTCGCACTCCTCTTCAACCGGGGCGACGGCACCTACGCCGAGCCCGTCCACTACACCGTCTCCACGAAGGGGCACTTCGACATCGAGGTGGCCGACTTCGACGAGGACGGAGACCTCGATCTCGCCATGCCGCACTCGGGCCGGCTCGGCTCCGAGATCGGCAGCTCGGTCGTGCTCTACCTCAACGACGGCGGCGGCGCGTTCACGCCCGGTGGCGAGTTCGACGTCCAGACGATGCCGCTCGACATCGACGTGGGCGACTTCAACGGCGACGGCCACCTCGACATCGTGGCGGGAAGCTCCGACTTCAGCGTCGAGCGCATCGCTGTCCTCCTCGGCGACGGGGCCGGCGGCTTCGCACCGCAGATCCCGATCGACATGGGCGACACCCTGCCCACCCATGTGGTCGCGGGCGACTTCAACGGTGACGGCTACGACGACATCGCCGCGGAGGTGCTCTACAACCTCCTGATCGTCATGAGCGACGGGGCGGGCGGTTTCCTTCCACCCGTGATGCTGACCGACCCTGGTTTCCAGGACCCCCACGTCGTCCGTATCAGCCCCGTCGACTATGACGAGGACGGCGTGCTCGACCTCCTCGTCGCCATCGACGAGAACGCGCCGCCGGGCATCCGGAACGACCTCGCGTTCTACCGCGGCAACGGCGACGGGACCTTCGCGGCGCCGGTCCTCCAGGACGTAGGACGGCATTTCCTGACCCCCGAGGCGCTCGTGCCCGGCGACCTCGATGGCGACGGCCACCTCGACCTCGCGGTCTGCGAGTTCTATGGCGTGACGGGCGACGGCATCATCACCCTGTTCGGCGACGGCACGGGCCACTTCTCCGACGGTCGCCTCGTGCCTGCCGGTCAGACCTCCGCGGATCTCGCCCTCGCCGACGTGGACGGCGACGGCGACCTCGACGTGCTCGCCGCCGACCGGATGTCGCTGGCCGTGACGGTCCACCGCAACCCCGGCGACGGCCTCCTGCCCGAGCTGACCGACCGCTTCTCCTCCGGCGTGTCGATTGCGATCCACCAGGTCGCGGGCGACGTGGACGGCGACGGCGACCTCGACCTCTTCGCCTCCGGCGGCTCATTCGGCACCCCGGGCGCCGTCGTCAAGAACAACGGCGACGGCACCTTCGGCACGCCGACCACCATCACCCACTCGACGCAGTACGGCCGCGGCACCTCGACGGGCAAGCTCCGCGACCTCGACGGCGACGGCGACCTCGACATCCTCTACAACGACGCCCCCACCGACTTCTTCACCGGGTACGACTTCTGGACCGCCCTCAACGACGGCACCGGCACGTTCGCCGCGCCCGTCGAGTGGGACCTCAACACGGCCGGCAACGGCGACATCGACGCCTTCGACCTCGACAACGACGGCGACCTCGACGTGGCAAACCTCGAAGAGCTCGGTGCGGGAACCTCGGGGCACCGGCTCTGGATCAGCCTCAACAACGGCGACGCCACGTTCCAGCCGCCCTACACCTACCAGCTCGTCTTCGGGCCCCACGCGATTGCGGGCGACGACCTCAACAGAGACGGGAATGTGGACCTCGTCGTGGCGCACGAGGGGTTCGTCGGCAACGGCACCGTCGTCAGCGTGCTCCTCGGAAACGGCGACGGCACGCTCCAGGCGCCCGTGACCTACACGGTGGGGCGGGGGCCCGACTGGATCGTCATCGAAGACCTCGACGCCGACGGCCACCTCGACATCACCACGGCCAACTCCGGGTTCGAGAACTCCGGCCGCGAGTCGCTGACGGTGCTCTTCGGGACGGGCACCGGCACGTTCACCGGGCGGACCGACTACTACGTGCCATACGCGCCCGACCTCCACGGCACCACCGGCTTCGAAGCCGGCGACGTGGACGGCGACGGCGACCTCGACCTCATGGTCACGACCGTTGCGAACGGCATCGCGATGTACTACAACGACGGCGCGGGCGGCTTCACCTTCCCCCACCGCCTGGGGGTGTACTGGAGCCCTCGCAGCCCGCTCTTCGAGGACTTCGACGGCGACGGCGTGCCCGACCTCCTGATGCTGATCGACGACCTGGACCTCGCCACGGAAGGGAACGCGCTGGTGCTCCTGCCGGGGCTCAGTGGGCAGGTCGCCCCGGTGGCCGTCGCCGCGGAGCCGGTTGGCGGCCCCATCACGATCCCGGCCGGGGGCGGCACGTTCGCGTTCACCATCACGCTCACGAACACCACGGCCGAGCCGCAGGGCGTCGAGGCGTGGAGCGCGGTCTCCGGCCCCGCCGACCGCGAGCCCGTCCTCGGCCCCCGCGCCGTCACGCTCCCGCCCGGGGCGACGGTCGTGCGGACGCTCACGCAGCAGGTGCCGGGCGCGGCCCCTGCAGGGGCGTACACCTACACGGTCAACGTCGGCACGTTCGGGAGCGCCGTCACGGCGAGCGACAGCTTCCTGTTCACGAAGGAGGGGGGCGCGACGCGCGGCGCAGCGTACGAGGGCGAGTGGTCCGCCACGGGCTGGGACGAGGCCGCCGCACGCGCGGCCCTCCTTGAGGGCGAGGCGACCCTGGACCCGGTCTACCCGAACCCCTTCACACGCGCCGCGACGGTCGGCTACACCCTTCCTGGACCCGGCCCCATCCGGCTCGTCGTCTACGACGTGTTGGGGCGCGAGGTCGCCGTGCTGGAGGAGGGGATGCAGGAGGCTGGCGCTCACGCGTCCGTGCTGGACGCGAGCGGGCTGGCCCCCGGAACCTACCTCGTCCGACTCGGCACCCCGCACGGCGTGCTCGTCCAGACCGTAACGCTCGTGCCATAGCGCGCCTGGCCGGACGCCAGTACGCCTCCTTCGCTGAGCGGGCCCTGCGCCCGCCAACCTCACAGATCGATTCCGACGCTCGTGCCTCTTCCGGATTCGGCCTCAGAACCCACGCCTTACGGCGAGAGAGGCTCCGGTCCGCGACTCCTCAGGAATCGGTCACCGCATCGTCACCCGCCATGCGCAGCCTGTTCGTTCCTTTCCGAGGATGGTTCCGCGTGGTTTTACGCTGCCCAGAGCCACCCCCTCCTTGTTCTCCTCCGCCGAGCCGCTGACGTGCCGCTCCATCCCGCAGTCCTCATGAAGTCGTTGCTTGCGTCCTGCCTCTTTTCTCTCCTGTCTCTCCTGATCGCCCACGCGGCATCGGCCCAGATGCCGGAGACCATCTGGATGCGCGGCGGCCAAGCTGGCGGGTCCAATCTGGCGTCGTGGGCACCCGACGGGCAGTCCTTCGCCATCGCTGGGCAGGACGGCACCATCAAGCTCTTCGACGGCGGCACGAACTGGCTCGTCTCCACGATCGAGGCGTACGAGAGCGACGCGGAGTTCGCACACTTCTCGCCCGACGGCTCCCGCCTCGTCTCCATCGGGGACAACAACATCCTCCGCGCCTGGGACGTGGCGACCGAAGCGATGCTGTGGGAGGCCAACCTCGTTTCGTGGTTCATGAACGCCGCGTTTTCGCCCGACGGGTCGCTCGTCGCGAACGGCCGCGGCAGCGTCGTCGAGATCCGAGACGCCGACACCGGCGCCGTCCTCGAAACGCTCCCGCACGTCGGCAACGTCGGCGACGTCGCCTTCTCGCCCGACGGGCTCCGGCTCGTCGCGGGCGGCGGCGAGAGCAAGGAGACGATCCGCAGCTGGCGCACGTCGGACTGGGCGCTCGAGCACACCTACGCGACGACGCACAAGTGGGCCGACTTCGCGTTCACCCCGGATGGGTCGATGATGGCCTCCGGCGGCGGCTTCGACAACCCGTCGATCCGCCTCTGGGACCCAGCGACCGGCGCGCTCCTCCGCACGATCTCGGTCGGGGGCAGCTTCGGCCCCGCCTACCAGGTGGGCATCACGGCCGATGCGCAGTACGTCTACGCCTCCCACCGCTACAACCTTGTCAAGATCTTCCGGGTGGACACCGGCGAGCTCGTGAACCACATCGAGGAGACGGTGTCGATCCAGGTCGCCCCCGACGAGCAGACCTTCCTCGGCCAGCCGCCCACCTGCGGGGAGCCCTTCCAGCGCTGGGCCACCTTCAGCTTCCCCGACGGGCAGCTCCTGGAGGAGTTCATGACGCACAGCAGCACCGTCTATGCGATGGACGTGTCGCCCGGCGGGTCGACCGTCGCCTCCGGCGCCTACTACTTCGACAGCGCTGTGCGGCTCTGGGACGTCGAAACCTCGCAGCGCACGGGCGAGCTCTACTACACCTGCAACAGCGACGGCGTCACGGACGTGGCATACTCGCCCGACGGGACCCTCCTCGCCGCCGGCGGGGGCGACTTCGACCCCACGGTCCGCGTCTGGCGGCTCTCCGACGGCGCGCTCCTGTACGGCTTCCCCCACGACCCGGGGAGCACCACGCAGGGACTCGCCTTCTCGCCCGACGGCCTCCGGCTCGTCAGCGGGAGCAGCGCCGGCACCGTCCTCGCCGTCGCTGCGCTGAGCGGCGCCGGCCTCTGGAGCACGACGACCGGCGACGTGGACGACCTCGCCTACTCGCCCGACGGCACCCTCATCGCCGTCGGCACCCGCTTCGAGGGCGTCCGTTTCCTCGACGCCGGCTCGGGCGCCATCGTCCGCACCATCGCCGGCGCGCACAGCGGGAGCGTCACCCGCGTCGACTTCTCCGCCGACGGCAGCCAACTCGTCACCGGCGGCAGCGACGGGCTGGTCAAGGTCTGGACCGTAGATGACGGCACGCTCGTCCGGACGCTCTCTGGCGGCAGCGGCGCCGTCAACGCGCTCGACCTCTCCGGCGACGACCGCTTCCTGCTCAGCGCCGACCCCACGCACCTCTACCTCTGGGACTTCGCAGCGGGGACGGTCCTGGCCTCCTACGACGACGAGACGACCCTAATTACAGACGCTCGCTTCCTCTCCGATGGGGCGGCGTTCGCGTACAGCCGGCTCGACGCCACCGTCGTGCTGGCCCGCAACCCGGCGGCCTCCAGCGCGGTCACCGTCTCGGCCGAGCCCGTCGGCGGCCCCATCACGATCCCCGCCTCCGGGGGCGCGTTCGAGTTCACCGTCACCCTCACGAACACCACGGCCGAGCCGCAGAGCGTCGAGGCGTGGAGCGCCGTCTCCGGGCCGGTCGACCGCGAGCCCGTCCTCGGCCCCCGCGCCGTCGCGCTCGCGCCGGGGCAGTCGCTCACGCGGACACTCACGCAGGCGGTCCCGGCCGCGTCCCCGGCGGGGACCTACGCCTACGCCGTGAACGTGGGCCTCTTCGGCAGCACCGCAGCCTCCGACGGCTTCGCGTTCGTGAAGGAGGGGGACGCGGCGCGCGGCAGCGCCGAGGGCGCCTGGTCCGTGAGCGGGTGGGACGAGGCCCTCCAGGCGAGCGCGCGGCTGCCCGGCGGCTTCACGCTCTCCGAGGCGCACCCGAACCCGTTCCGCTCGTCGGCGCGGCTCGCGCTGGAGGTGGCCGAGGCGCAGCACGTCCGGGCCGTCGTGTTCGACGGGTTGGGCCGGCGGGTGGCCGTCTTGCACGAGGGGGTACTCGTGCCGGGCGCGCACGTGCTCGAGCTCCGGGGGGGCGCCCTCCCGCCAGGGGTCTACGTCGTCCGCGTGGCCGGCGAGACCTTCGCCGCGAGCCGCCGCCTCACGCTCGTCCGATGACCCCCTACCCGTCTCCTACCGATTGGCCCGTCATGCGCCGTCTCGCCCTCCTCATCGCCATCCTCCTCACCCTCCCGACCGCCAGCGCCCAGGGGCACTTCGACGCCCCGTGGGTCGGCTACAACGCGGGCGATGAGGGGACGGGACGCTACACCGTCCGCCTCCTCGCCGACGACTTCACCGGCGACGGCTATCCCGACCTCGTCGTCGGCCGCGCGATCTGGAACACCGGCTTCGCCTTCCTCCGTAACCGCGGCGACGGCACCTACGATGCGCCCGTTCACTACGAGAGCGCCAACGCCACCTGGGGCCTCGCCGTGGGCGACTTCGATGGCGACGGCGACCTCGACCTCCTCGCCTCCGAGTTCGAGACGACCGAGCCGAACGGCAACACGGTCGCCCTGTTCGAGAACGACGGGGCCGGCGTCTTCGCCGAGCCCGTCCAAGTCCCGGCCGGCGAGGGCCCGACCGGCCTGGCGGTGGCCGACTTCGACGGCGACGGCGCGCTCGACTTCGCCGTGGCCGGCTACGACTACATCGGCACCGGGAATACGATCTCGATCGTCTTCGGCGATGGCGCGGGCGGGTTCGCATTGCCCGTCACCTACGTGGTCGAGGAGGCGCCCTTCCGCATCGAGGCGGGCGACCTCGACGGCGACGGCGACCCCGACCTCGCCGTGGCACACGACGAGTACAACCTCTCGCTCCTCTTCAACGCCGGCGATGGCGCCTTCTCCGCTCCGACCGTCTACCAGGCCACGCCGCGGAGCGCCAGCGCGATCTACCCCGACGTGGCGCTCTCCGACCTCGACGGCGACGGCGACCTCGACGTGGTCTACACCAACCTCCGCACGTGGGACTCCGGCGTCGGCGGCTACTTCGTCCTCTACACCAACGACGGCGACGGAGGGCTCACGCACACCGACGACGTGTTCGGCATCCCGTTCTCGGCCGGGCCGGGCGCCATCGAGGTGGCCGACGTCAGCGGCGACGGCGTGCCCGACCTCCTCGGCGCCCACTTCAACGGCCGCGCCAACGACGGCGTGATGGTGGTCCTCGCCGACGACGCGGGAGGCTACGAACCGGCGCAGGCGCTCTGGGCCGGGCAGTACACCGTGGACCTCGCCCTCACCGATGTCGACCTCGACGGCGACCTCGACGTGACGACCGTGGATTGGTACTCGATGGAGGCGACGGTCCAGAGGAACCCCGGCGACGGACGCTTCGCCCAGACCCCGCTCACCCCGACGGGCGCGCTCGCCGGCAATCTCAGCCTCGGCGATGCCGACGGCGACGGCGACCTCGACGCCTTCGCGGCGGGCGACCGCGGGCTCCTCCACCTCAACGACGGCACCGGCGCGTTCGGCCCCGGCATCACCATTGACCCGTTCGGCAAGCAGGGCGCCTTCGGCGACGTGGACGGCGACGGGGACGAGGACCTGCTCATCGCCAGCCGCACGTTCGGCGTGGACCTCTACGTGGCCTTCAACGACGGCGCGGGCAGCTACGGTGCGCCGGTTTCCCAGGCGGTCGGCGGCTGCCGGTTCGACCACGTCCAGGCCCACGACGTGGACGGCGACGGCGACCTCGACGCCGTGGGCGTGCGCACCGGCACGTGCCCGCCCGACAACGACTTCGTCGGCCGCCTGCTCGTCTCGATGAACGACGGCACGGGCACGTTCGGGCCGGTCGTCCAGACGCTCACCGAGCCGTGGGCCTCGGCCGCCCTCGACGTGGCCGACTTCGACCGCGACGGCGCGCTCGACTTCGTGATCCCGCACAACGGCTTCTTCGGCGACGAGGCCGCCGCCGTCGTGCTCTACAGCAACGGCGACGGGACGGTCCGCCAGCTCGTGACCGTCCAGGGGGGCCTCGGACCCAACGACGTCGTCGCGGCTGACGTCAACGGCGACGGCTGGCCGGACGTGGCGACCTCCAACACCGGCGCCGACGCAGTAGGTCAGGAGACGATGTCGGTCGCGCTCAACGTGGGCGGCGTCGGCTTCGGGCCCGCCACCGTCTACTACGCCCCGCGCTCGCCCGACCTCCTCGCCGCCTCCGGCATCGACGCCGGCGACATCGACGGCGACGGCGACCTCGACCTCCTCATGAGCAATGTCGGCTCGAACGACGTGGCGGCCTACATCAACGACGGCGCGGGCGGCTTCACCTTCCCCGCTCGCTACGGCGTGGCGGCGAGCGCCAGCGACGTGATCTACGCCGACGTGACCGGCGACGGGCTCGGCGACCTCGTGACACTTGCAGTCATGCGCCCGGCCGGCTTCCCCTCGGCGCTCGCCGTCGTCCCGGGCCGCACGGGCACGCAGCCCGCCCCCGTGACGGTCCGCACCGTTTCGGCGGGCGGCCCCATCCTCGTCGGCCCCGACGGCGGCTCGTTCCCGTTCACCGTCGTGCTGACGAACCAGAGCACGCGGACGCAGACCGTTCAGGCCTGGACCGCCGTCACGGGCCCCGCCCAACGGGAGCCCGTCCTGGAGCCGCGGACGGTCACGCTCCCCCCGGCCGCCACCGTCACACAGACGCTAGAGCAGTGGATTCCAGGGGTCGCTCCGCCGGGCCGCTACACCTACCACGTCCGCGTCGGCACCCTCGGAGAAGCGGTCGTGGCCAGCGACGGGTTTCCCTTCGAGAAGGCCGCAGGCGCCATGCGCGACGGGGCGCCCACGGGCGGGTGGACCGTGACCGGCTGGGACGACGCCGCTGCGACGGCGGCGGAAGCCGGCGTCGCCCTCTCCCCCGTCTATCCCAACCCGGCACGAGGGGCGGCCCGCGTGGCGCTGTCGCTCGGCGCCGCGCAAGCGGTACGGGTCGAGGCCTACGACGCCCTCGGTCGCCGGGTGGCCGTGCTCCACGAAGGGCAACTCGCCGCGGGCCCGCACGAACTCACCCTGGATGGGTCGTCTTTGCCTGCGGGGGTCTACGTCCTCCGCGTCACCGGCGAGCGGTTCACGGCCACGCAGCGCTTCACCCGCCTGGACTAGCAAACCCCTCTGGCGCCTGAGACGATCGTCCCTCCCCTCGAACCCCGACCTTCACACACAGACCCATGGCCTCCTCTCTCGCCCGACACGCCGCCCATCTCCTGCTCCTGCTGAGCCTCAGCCTGCCCGTCGGCCTCCGCGCGCAACCGGTGATGGAGGACTGGGTGGCGCGCGAGGCGGGGCTCGAAGGCGTCGGCGTGGTCACCACCGACGACGGCTTCATCTACGTCACGGGGCGCTCGCCCATCGACGCCAGCCACAACTTCCGCTCTGACATCGTCACCATCAAGTACGACCTCGAGGGGAATCGGCTGTGGCTGCGCGAGTTCGACGAGACCGACGACAGCACGAACGGCACCGACCGGCCGAGCTGGATCGCCCTCGACCCCTTCGGGAACGTCATCGTCACGGGCGTCAGCTTCATCAACGCCACCGGCGACGACATCCTCACGCTGAAGTACGATCCGGACGGCACCCTCCTCTGGAAGGCCCGGTCCACGCAGGGCCGCACCGTCTCCCGCGTCGCCACCGACGCCGCGGGCAACGTGTACGTGGCCGGGACCACCTCGACGTCCGACTCGCTCTCCGACTTCGTCACGATCAAGTACGCCCCGGACGGCACCGAGCTTTGGACCCGGGTCAACCCCGGCGGCTTCGGGGACGCCGTGGGGGGCCTCGCGGTCAGCGCCGCCGGCGAGGCCGTCGTCACCGGCCAGAGCTCGAACGGCACCTCGTGCTTCGACGTGACCACGTTCCTCTACGAGCCCGACGGCACCGAGCGGTGGACGCGGACCTACGCCTCGCCCTTCACCTGCGGGTTCGACGAGGGCACCGACGTCGCCCTCGGTCCCGGTGGCGAGATCTACGTGGGCGGCCACACCGACAACGACACGGACCTCGACTTCCTCGTGATCCGGTACGACGCGGCCGGCAACGAGGTCTGGGTGCGGACGTACCCGGCCCCGCTCACCCAGCTCGCCAACCGCATCGTGGTGGACTCCCAGGGCGACGTCGTCCTCACCGGCTACCTCGACGCCGACTTCGCCGCGCTCAAGTACGACGCGACCGGCAACCAGCAGTGGGTCGCGACCGCGGACCTCAACGGCGAGGACCTCCCGGTCGGCGCGACCGTTGGGCCCGACGACGCCGTCTACGTCACCGGCTCCGCCACGGTCTCCTCCTACGCCATCGGCACCGCCCGCTTCGACCCCGACGGCTCGGTGGCCTGGACCATCATCACCGAGCCCTCCGGCTTCCCCGACACCGGCTACAGCGTGGCCGTGGACGCGACCGGCAACGTCGTCGTCACCGGCGACTCCGGGATCACCACCGTGCGGTACACGCAGGAGGCGGCCGCCACCCTCTCCGTCTCCGCGGCGCCGGCGAACCCGCCCGTCACCATCGGCCCTGGCGGCGGCGCCTTCGAGTTCACCGTCACCCTCACCAACGCCACCGACGCGCCCCAGACCGTCGACGCCTGGACGGCCGTGACCGGGCCGGTCGGTCGGGAGCCCGTCCTCGGGCCGCTCGCCGTCACGCTCCAGCCGGGCCAGGCGCTCACGCGCACGCTCACGCAGGCCGTGCCCGGCGCAGCGCCGGGCGGGGTCTACACCTACGCCGTGAACGTGGGCCTCTTCGGCGGCGCCGTCGCCGCCTCCGACAGCTTCACGTTCGAGAAGGAGGCCGGGGCGGCCACGCGCGGCGACGCCGTCCGTTGGACCGCCACGGGCTGGGAGACGATGCCCGCGACCGCCTCGTCGTCGCGGCCCGGCGGCGTCGCGCTCTCCGCGGTCTACCCGAACCCGACCGGGGGCCGGACCACTCTCCGCTACGCACTCCCCACCGCCGGCCCGGTCCGGCTGTCGCTCTACGACATGCTCGGGCGCGAGGTCGCCGTGCTCGTCGACGGGCCCGTCGAGGCCGGCGCCTACGAGGCCGTGCTGGACGCGGGCGGACTGCCCGCCGGGACCTACCTCCTGCGGCTGACCGCCGAGCACGGCGTCCTCGTCCGTGAGATCGCCGTCGTGCACTGAGCCGATGCACCCCCTCTCGGGAGAGCCACGCTCTTGGGGTGGGAGATCGCCCGATCTCTTGAGCGAACCCGCATCCGTGCAGACTCATTGGTCCCTGCTGAGGTGCATGTGTAGGTACCCATGCCGCCGGAGCTGCTGGCGCCTTCCAAAGCGGCCCCAGGGCATCTGATCAGCGAATCCGCAGCGATCCGTCAGCCTAGCCTCATCCGCCACGCTCGATATGTTTGTTCCTTGACAGAGGTCACCAGTCCCGCTGTCTGGAGGCCGCCCCTTCGCTCGTCTCACATCTCCTCTTCCGTCATGCCGTGCCGCCTCGTTCCCGTGCTCCTCACACTTCTTCTGTCTTTCCTGGCTCCCCCCGCCGCAGCGCAGCTGGCGGCGGCGAGCGGCGGTTTTGACCGAGAGCCCGTCTTCCTCTGGGAGGAGGTCTTCGACACCCCCGACGCCGACCAGGGTGGGGCCAGCGACGTGGTGACCGACGCCGACGGCAACGTCTACGTCATCGGCAACCTGAGCTCGACCACCACGAGCCGCAACGCCGCGCTCCTCTCCGCGCTGAGCCCGGCGGGCGACCTGCTCTGGGAGGAGCTCGAGGACACGCCCGCCGACGACTACGGCCTCCGGCTCGCCTACGACGGCGCCGGCCACCTCTACACCATCGCACGCGAAGACTACTACGTGCTCCGCATCGCGAAGTACACGACGGGCGGCCAGCTCATCTGGGAGCGCCGCCTCCAGGACGAGGGCCAAAGCTTCAACCTCCTCCCTCACCTCGCGCTCGACGGCACCCACGCGCTCTACGTCACGATCAGCACGTTCCGGCAGGGCGGCGACGGCGACGACGCCGTCACGTACAAGCTCGACGCGGCGGGCACGCTGCTCTGGGAACACGCCTACGGCGGGCCCGGGCGGCAGGCAGGGAACGGCATCGTCATCACATCGGACGGCGGCCTCGTCGTCGTAGGCTCCACGCATCCGGACTTCGACGACTCCGAGGCCATCGTCTACCGGCTCACGCCGGAGGGCGTCCTGGCATGGGAGGTGAGCTATGACGGGTCCGACGAGCGGAGCGGCGACTGGTTCGAGGCACTCGGCCTCGACGCGACGGGGAACGTGTACGCTGCTGGGGTCCTCGAAACGGCCGCCACGGGGCAGGACGTCCACCTCGTCAAGCTCACGCCCGGGGGCCAGGAGATCTGGGCACGCACCTGGGACAACCCGGAGCTTCCGGGGGCCGGGCCCGACGGCCCCCACGCCCTGGCGATCGCCCCAGACGGGTCCGTCTACCTCACCGGTGAGACGTTCTACGGCTACAGCGGCCCCCGCTACCTCGACGTCCTGGTGCAGAAGTACACGCCCGACGGGACGCTCGTGTGGTGGGACACCGTGGACGCGCCCTACTACACCCGCGACGTTGGACGAGAGATCGTCCTCGATGACGCCGGCCAGCCCATCGTGGCGGGGCACGTCAAAAACATGCAGGGGCTCAACTTCACGAGCCTCCTCGTGAAGTACGACGCCGACGGACGGCAGCTCTGGTCGGAGATCGGCGACGTGCAGGCGGACGACCATGCGGGGTTCCACCTCACCCGCGCGCCCGACGGCGCACTCTACACCGCCGGCCTTGGGGTGGTCGATGGCGGGCCCATCTTCCAGCCGGCTGTGCGGCACTACCGGGACGCCGTTGCGCCGGCCGTCGTCGCCGAGCCTGTAGATGGCCCCGTCGTGGTCGGGCCCGAAGGCGGCACGTTCGCGTTCAACGTGACGGTCGCCAACCCGGGCGATGTCCCGCAGACGCTCGACGTCTGGACGGCGGCCGACGGCCCGCTCGTACGCGACCCCGTCCTCGGTCCTCAGAGGATCACGCTCGCTCCCGGCGCGTCGGTGCAGCGCACGCTGCGGCAGCCGGTACCCACGACGGCCCCCGCCGGGCTCTACGCCTACACCGTCCACGCGGGAGACATCAGCACCTTCTCCTTCAACGAGGCCTCGTTCCCCATCGAGAAGCAGCCGCCCCTGGCCGATGGCGTGAAGCTGCTCGCGGGCGACCCCACGGCGTTCGGCGAGTTCGGCCGGGCCCTCGCCCTCGACGGCGACGTCGCCGTGATCGGCGCCCCCCGGGGCGATGACTACACCGGTGCCGCCTACGTCTTCCGCCGGGAGGGGGGCGTCTGGCGGCAGGAGGCCGAGCTCGTCGGGAGCGGCGTGGGGCCGGGGTCTTGGTTCGGCCACGGCGTGGCCGTCCGCGGCGACGTCGCCGTGGTGGGTGCGCCGCAGCTCAACACCGACGGCCCCGGCTACGCCTACGTCTTCCGGTACGACGGGAGTGCCTGGACGCAGGAGGCGCAGCTCACGGCCAGCGACGCAACCAACCTCCACGACTTCGGCGTCGCGGTCTCCACCGACGGAGGTCGCCTCCTCGTCGGGGCCCCGGGCGCCGACGGTACCGGGGCGGCCTACGCCTTCCGTTCTGACGGGGGCACCTGGGTCGAGGAGGCACGGCTCGTCGGCAGCGGCGCGGTCGCCTACGACGTGTTCGGCCAGACGACCGTGTTGGAGGGCGACGCCGCGCTCGTCGGAGCCCCCGCTGTCGGGACGGGCCGTTGCGGGAGCGCCTACGTCTTCCGCCGCGTCGGCGCGGCCTGGACGGAGGAGGCGCACCTCGTGCCCGCCGACTGCAACGCGGGCAGCCGCGACAAGAACTTCGGCGATGCGCTCGCCCTCGACGGCGACGCTGTGCTCGTCGGCGCCCCCGCCCACGACCACGGCTCCGCGTTCGAGACCCAGCGGGGGGCTGCCTACCTCTTCCGCCGCGACGCCGGCGTCTGGTCCCAGACAGCCTACCTCACCGCCAGCGACGCCGATAACTACGACCTCTTCGGCTACGCCGTCGGCCTCGACGGAGACGTGGTGCTCATCGGCGCGTACGGCGACGACGACGCGGGGAACGAGGCCGGGGCCGCCTACCTCTTCGACCACGATGGGAGCACATGGATGCAGAGCCGGAAGCTCACGGCGAGCGATACACCCACCGGCGCCGACCACTTCGGCTACGCCGCCGTGCTCGACAGCGGCACGGCGTTCCTCGGGGCGCCCCACAACGGAGAGGCCGCCTACAAAGCCGGCGCCGTCTACGTCTATGCCGTCGCGAGCAGCGTGGCTCGCGTCGCGACGGCCGACGCGACGATCGAGGCTCTGGCCTCGTTCGCGCTCTCGGAGGCGCGGCCCAACCCCTCCACCACGGAGGCCCGCTTTACGCTGGAAGTACCGTCGGCGCAGGGGGTCCGCGCGGAGGTGTTCGATGCCCTCGGCCGCCGGGTGGCCGTGCTCCACGACGGGCCGATGGAGGCGGGTGCACGAGCCCTCGTCTTCGACGGCACGTCGCTGCCCGCCGGCGTCTACGTCGTCCGCGTGACCGGGGAGCAATTCACGGCCGTCCGCCGCGTGACCCTCGCCCGCTAGACACCCCCGAACGAGACGAGCCCACCGCGCAGGCGTTGCGCGATGGGCTCGGCGTCGGCCGTGGGGGCCGGAGCGGAGAGGGGGGGATTCGAACCCCCGGTACGGGGTAGTACCCGTACGCCGGTTTAGCAAACCGGTGGTTTCAGCCACTCACCCACCTCTCCAGGGGCACGGAGCCGATTTCGGGTCGCCAAGATAAGGCGCTCTGGCCGGCTCCCGGACACGCTCTGTCCAAAACTCAAAAACCGGCGCCGTCCAGCCGTGTGGCGCGCCGCGTCTGCGCGCCATCCGGCGTCACGAGGCGGACGAGGTACACGCCGGCCGGCAGACCCGCCCCGTCTAGCGTGGCCGTGTGGCGGCCGGCGGGCTGCGCGCCGTCCACGAGCACGGCCACCTCGCGGCCGAGGAGGTCGAGCACGCTCAGGCGGACCGGGCCAGACCGGCCGAGCGTGTAGGCGAGGCGTGTACGGCCGGCGAAGGGGTTGGGCGCGGCGGGCTCGAGCGCGAGCCCCGCGGGCACCGTCGTCGGCTCGACCGCGACGGGCTGCGTGGCCTCGAAGCCAACCGCGAAGAGGCCGCCGACGCCGGCCGGGAGGTGCAGCGTGAGCGCGTCGGCGTCGTAGTCGGCGTAGGGTTGGCCGTCGCGGAGGACGCGGGTGAGGCGGAGCGTTCCGTCGGCGACGTCCAGCGGGCGGAGGGGGAACGTGCGCGCCTCGGGCTCGGCGTCGAACCGGTAGTGGAGCGTCGCCTCGTCGTTGTGGACGAAGAGGGTGGCGTGGAGGTAGGCGTAGTAGCCCAGCTCGATGGAGTGGTAGGCCGCCTTGTTGCCGTCGCCCTTGTGGTCGCCCCACTGCGGGATGGGGCCGCCCCGCCGCGTGCGGTCGGCGTAGACCTCGCCATAGACGGGGTCCTGGACGTGGTCCATG
>JAWWCA010000064.1:0-16280 GCA_033720695.1 Rubricoccaceae bacterium | reverse complement strand
GAAGCTGCGGTGGAGCTTGTTCGAGCCGAGGTAGAGGATGTCCTGGTTGTGGCGCGAGAGGTGGATGGGCGTCTGCCAGTTGAAGCGGAGCGGGCGCTCGCCGAGCTCGTGGCGCGGCGTGATCCGGTCGGCGGCGCCGGTCTCGCCGTCCACGCGGAAGTAGTTGCCGAACTGGAAGCCGGTGAAGATGGTCTCGTTCGTGCGAGGGTCCACCTCAATCTGCATCCCGTCGCCGCCGAGGACGCGCTCCCACGGGTAGTCGCCCTCGCCGCGCCACGAGGTGCTCTCCTCGTAGGTGCTCGGGCCGCGCCAGACGCCGTTGTCCTGGAGCCCGCCGTAGACGCGGTACGGCTCGGCCATGTCGTAGGCGACGGTGTAGAACTGCCCCACCGCGGGCACGTTCGCCTTCGACCACGAGGCGCCGTCGTCGAAGGAGACGTTGACGCCACCGTCGTTGCCGTTGATGAGGTGGCCGGGCCGCGTCGGGCTCACGAACAGGGCGTGGTGGTCCACGTGGACGTGCGGCCCGTCGATGCTCTCCCACGTCTGGCCGCCGTCCGACGACGCGATGAGGGGGACGCCGAGGAGGTAGATCCGGTCGGCGTCGTGCGGCGCCACGCGGACCTGGCCGAAGTAGTAGCCGTAGGAGAAGAAGAGGTCGTCGATGAAGTCGTCGTGGGTGCGGGTCCACGTCGCGCCGCCGTCGTCGGAGCGGTAGACCTCGGCTCCGACGACGGGCGTGTCGAAGAGCTCGCGGTTGGCGTCTTCGAGGTAGTGGACGAGGTCGATGGGCTCGAGCGTGCCGTCGCGCACCATCTCCAGGATCGACTCGGCGGTGTAGGAGAGCGGGAAGCCGTTGCGGTCGAGGAAGTCGTTGAGGGCGTCCTCGGCGAGCTCCAGGAACTGCGCCTGCGTCATCGTTTCGAGGTCGTCGCGCGTGAGGTCGGGCGCGTCCTCGTCGGGGTCCTCGGGCCGCCGCGCCTGGTTGTCCACGACGGCGACGAGCGCGCCGCCCGGCGCCACGGCGAGGCCGATGCGGCCGACGGTCTCGCCCGTGGGGAAGCCGCTCCCCTCGGTCGTGACGCGGGCCCACGTCGTGCCGCCGTCGTCGGAGCGCCAGACGGCCGAGCCGGGGCCGGCCTCGGCGAAGTCCCACGCCCGCCGCGCCCGCGTCCACGTGGCGGCCCAGAGCGTGTTGGGGTCGGAGGGGTCCAGCACGAGGTCGGTCGCGCCGGTGTTCTCGTCCACGAACAACGTCTTCTCCCACGTCACGCCGCCGTCGGTCGTGCGGTAGACGCCGCGCTCGGCGTTGGGCGAGTAGAGGTGGCCGAGGGCGGCGACCCAGGCGGTGTTGGGGTCGTCCGGGTGGACGAGCAGGCGGCCGACGTGGTGCGACTCGCCCAGCCCGAGGTGCGTCCACGTCTGGCCGCCGTCGGTCGAGCGGTAGACGCCGTCGCCGGCGTAGGAGGAGCGTGAGGAGTTGCTCTCGCCCGTGCCCAGCCAGATCGTCTCGCCGTCGCCCTCGGGGTCGGCCCAGTCCACGGCGAAGTCGCCGATCGTCATGACCGACTCGTGGTCGAAGAGGGGCTCGAAGGCGGTCCCGTTCGAGGTCGTCCTCCAGAGGCCGCCGGAGGCGTAGCCGACGTAGAAGGTGGCGGGGTCCGTGGGCGAGGCCTCGAGGTCGGCCACGCGCCCGCTCATCACCCGGGGGCCGACGTTGCGGAATGGGAGGTTCCCGACGCGCGAGAGGGTCTGGAGGTGGCGGCGCCGCTCGACGGCGAGCGCGCGGGCCTCCTCCGGCGTCGGCGGGATCGGGTTGACGGCGCGGAGCGCGTCGTCGTCTGCGCGGTCGGCGGCCCCCGGCGCGGACTGCGCGTGGGCGGCCGGGGCGGCGAGGAGGAGCAGGAGGACGGCGGGGCGGAGCGGCATGGCGTCGGGACCTGGGGAACGGCGAGGCGTAGGTTCGGTCCGGAAACTACAGCCCCCGCCATGCCCGACCTGAGCGCCCCCTCCCGCCTCCTCCACCGCTACCGCCACCGCGCCCAGAAGGAGGCGCAGGAGCCCGGCCGCGTCCGCTCCATCGCCCGGCGCGCGGGCCAGAAGATGCGCGAGCACCGCGCCCAGCTCGGCACGCTCCGCGACGACCTCCCCGTGCTCCTCCGCCTCGCGAGGGCGTGGGCCCGCGGCGACTACCGCCGGATCCCCTGGAAGAGCCTCGTCCTCGTCGTCGCCGGCCTCCTCTACTTCCTCGCCCCCATCGACGCCATCCCCGACTTCATCCCCGTCCTCGGCTACCTCGACGACGCCGCCGTCATCGCCTACGTCCTCCGCGCCGTGCAGTCCGACGTGCGCGCTTTCGAAGAATGGGAGGCGAGCGAGGCAACCCCGCAGGCGCTTCCCCCGTCTGGTGCGTAATTTTTAGCACACCCGAGCACCCGCCGACATGCACCTCCGCTTCCTGCTCCTGTTCCCCATCGCCGTCGTCCTGCCGGCCGCGGCCCAGCCGGCCCCGGAGCCGGCCGACTCGGCCGCCGTGGCCTTCCTCAAGGCCGAGGCCACCGACCGCGGCGCGGTCATGGACCACGCCCGCTGGCTCACCGACGTCCACGGCCCCCGCCTGACGGGCTCGCCCCAGCTCGAAGCGGCCCAGCGCTGGGCCGCCGAGCGCTTCCGCTCGTGGGGGCTCACGGCCGACCTCGAGCCGTGGGGCCTGTTCGGCCGCGGCTGGAGCGTGGACCGCTTCGCCCTCAACGCCCGCGTCGCCGGGCCCGACGTGGCCCCGCAGACGTTCGCGCTCACGGCCGTGCCGAAGGCGTGGAGCCCCAGCACCGGCCGCGTCACCGCCCCCGTCGTCGTCATCGACCGGGACGACGAGGACGCCCTCGACGCGTACCGCGGGCAGCTCGCCGACCGGATCGTGCTGCTGACGGGCGAGCCCGAGGAGGTCGCCGTCGGCTTCGAGCCGATCGCGAGCCGCCGCGACGCCGAGGCCCTCCTCGCGCTCGCGAACGCCGGCAGCCCCGACGCCACGAGCCGCCGCTACAGCCGCGAGCGCATCGAGCGCTACCTCGCGCAGCAGCGCCGCCTCGCCGCCCTCTTCGCCGAGGCGCCCCTCGCCATCCTCGAGCCCTCCGGGCTGGGCGGCACCGGCTCCATCCGCGTCGCCGCCGCCGCCACGCCGCTCCCCGAGGGCGGCTCCTACCAGGACCGCCCCGACCCGTGGGTCGAGGGCGTCGAGGCCGTGCCCCAGTTCGTCGTGATGACGGAGCACTACAACCGGCTCCTCCGCCTCGTCGAGGCCGGCCAGGAGGTCACGCTCGACCTCGACTTCGAGGCGCAGTGGTACGACGACGACCCCGTCGAGCACAACGTGATCGCCGAGATCCCCGGCACCGACCTCGGCGAGGAGATCGTCCTCGTGGGCGCGCACGTGGACTCGTGGCACGGCGGCACCGGCGCGACCGACAACGCCTCGGGCTCGGCCGTCGTCATGGAGGCGGCCCGCCTCCTCGACGCCTTCTTCGACGCGACCGGGACGCAGCCCCGCCGGACGCTCCGCTTCGCGCTCTGGAGCGGCGAGGAGCAGGGCCTCTACGGCTCCCGCGCCTACGTCAACGAGCACATCGCCGCGTCGAGCGGCTACGGCGCCACGCCGACGGCGCTCCGCCCCGACCACGACCGCTACTCGGCCTACTACAACCTCGACAACGGCACGGGCCGCATCCGCGGCGTCTACCTCCAGGGCAACGCCGAGGTCGGGCCCATCTTCCGCGCCTGGCTCACCGCCTTCGCCGACTCTACGGCCCAGACGCTGTCTCTCGGCAACACCGGCGGCACCGACCACGTGCCCTTCGACGCCGCCGGCATCCCCGGCTTCCAGTTCATCCAGGACCCCGTCGCTTACTTCGGCCAGACGTGGCACGGCTCCCTCGACACCTACGACCACCTCGTCGAGGACGACCTGGAGCAGGCCGCCGCCCTCATCGCCACGTTCGCCTACCACACGGCCATGCGCGACGAGAAGCTGCCGCGCAAGCCGCTCGTCCTTGCCCCGGCCGACCAGGCCGCGGGCACCAACTAGCTGACGCGCTCCCCAACCTCAAGCACTGTCATCCTGAGCGGAGGCCGCAGGCCGGAGTCGAAGGATCTCAGCGCCGACGTGTGACCCGCTGCTACCGGTAGCGGCCACTCGGAACGCTGCGTCGAGATCCTTCGACTGCGCTTCGGGCTGGCGCCCTCCGCTCCGCTCAGGATGACACGGGTGGGAGTCGAGGCTGGGCCGAGGGGGGTGCATCTGCGCGGACTCGAGGGCGGGGGCGCCCGCGCGGCGTCCCTGCTTTTCTTCGGGTTGGCCTGCTATCTTCCGAGCCCCCGCGTGGATGACACGCCGGCGGCCCCTTTCGCGCATAGACGTTAGGAGTCCCCACCCTTCCCGAACCCTCTCCCCCGCTGCCATGGGCCTCTTCGACAAGATCCGAGGCGAGTTCATCGACATCGTCGAGTGGACCGACGACTCCCGCGACACGCTCGTCTACCGCTTCGAACGCTACAACAACGAGATCAAGTACGGCGCGAAGCTCGTCGTCCGCGAGGGCCAGGAGGCCGTGTTCGTGGACGAGGGCAAGCTGGCCGACGTCTTCCCGCCGGGGACCTACACCCTCGAGACGGCCAACATCCCCGTCCTCTCGACGCTGCAGGGCTGGAAGCACGGGTTCGAGAGCCCGTTCAAGGCCGAGGTCTACTTCGTCAACACGCGGCAGTTCACGGACCAGAAGTGGGGCACGAAGAACCCCATCATGCTCCGCGACCCCGAGTTCGGGCCGCTCCGCCTCCGCGCCTTCGGCACCTACGCCTTCAAGGCCTCGGACCCCGCCCGGCTCATCCAGGAGATCGTGGGCACCGACGGCCACTTCCGCGCCGACGACCTCACGAACCAGCTCCGCAACCTCATCGTCAGCCGGTTCACCGACGTCCTCGCCGAGAGCAAGCTGGCCGCGCTCGACCTCGCCGCCAACTACGACGAGCTCGGCGAGTTCGTCCGTGAGAAGATCGAGGACGAGTTCGACGGCTACGGCATCGCGCTGACGTCGATGCTCGTCGAGAACATCTCGCTCCCGCCGGAGGTCGAGCAGATCCTCGACAAGCGCACGAGCATGGGCATCATCGGCGACCTCGGGGCCTACACCCAGTTCCAGGCCGCCCAGGCGATGGAAAAGGCGGCCGACAACCCCGGCGGCATGGCCGCGGGCGGCATGGGCATGGGGATGGGCTTCGCGATGGCGAACCAGATGAGCGGCCAGATGGGGAAGCAAGGGGGCACGCCCCCGCCGCCCCCGCCCGCCCAGCAGTTCCACGTCGCCGTGGACGGGCAGACGCGTGGGCCCTACGACCTCCAGACGATCCGCGGCCAGATCCAGAGCGGGCAGCTCTCGCGCGACGCCCACGTGTGGAGCCAGGGCATGGACGGCTGGCAGCCCGCCGGGAACGTCGAGGCCCTCCAGGGCCTCTTCGCGGCCACGCCGCCGCCGCCGCCACCTCCCGCGCCGCCGTCGCCCGCGGACGAGTCCACGGCGTAGCCCCGTCGTCGGGAGGGCGACACTGAGACCGAGCCGGTGGGTGCCGTCCTGAGCGGAGGATCTGCTCCCGTGCAGCCGGTGGACCCATGGATGCCACCGACGAACCGCCGCTGGATCCTTCGTCGTGTTGCTCCTCAGGATGAGCACTTCCCGGAACGGACGCTGGTGTAATCGGCGCCGGTTCAGCCTCAGCCCCTCGAACACCTCCACCCCCTCTACCTCCTGAGCCATGGACACGCCGGCCACCGGCATGCTCCAGTACCCCTGCAAGAATTGCGGGGCCGACCTCCAGTTCGCGCCGGGGACGAACCACCTCGTGTGCCCCTACTGCGGGACGGAGAACGAGATCGCCGCGGCCGAGGTGCAGATCGAGGAGCTCGACTACGAGGCCACGGTCCGCCACCTCGCCGGCAGCGCCGAGACGCTGGACGTCGTCACGGCGAAGTGCTCGAACTGCGGCGCCGAGACCACGCTCGACCCCAACGTGACGACCGACGTGTGCGCGTTCTGCGGGGCCGCGCTCGTCCTCGAGGGGGCCTCCACGCGCATGATCAAGCCCGAGAGCCTCCTCCCGTTCAAGGTGGACGAGCGGCAGGCGCAGGAGGCCTTCCAGACGTGGCTCAGGAGCCTCTGGTTCGCGCCCAACGCCCTCAAGCGGCACTCGGGCACCCACCGCGGCCTCGCCGGGCTCTACATCCCCCACTGGACCTACGACGCCGCCACCGACACCCGCTACCGCGGCCAGCGCGGGACCTACTACTACACGAACGAGACCTACACCACGACGCAGAACGGGAAGCCCGTCCAGCGGACGCGGCGCGTCCGCCACACCCGCTGGAGTGGGGCCTCCGGCCGCGTCCACGTCGACTTCGACGACGTCCTCGTGTGCGCGAGCGAGACGCTCCCGGACGTGTACCGGCCCAAGCTCGGCGTCGAGGAGCTGAAGGAGCTCGTGCCCTACTCCGACGCCTACCTCTCCGGCTTCCGCACCGAGCACTACACCGTCGGCCTGGAGGACGGCTTCCGCGCCGCCACCGACCACATGCAGCCGGAGATCGACCGGGTCATCCGCCGCGACATCGGCGGCGACGAGCAGCGCATCCTCCACAAGGACACCACCTACCGCGACGTCACCTTCAAGCACATCCTCGTGCCGCTGTGGATGAGCACGTACCGGTACAAGGACAAGCCCTACCGGTTCGTCGTGGACGCGCGGACGGGCCAGGTGCAGGGCGAGCGGCCGTGGAGCGCCGTCAAGATCGCCCTGGCGGTGCTGGCGGTGCTGCTCCTCGTCGGCCTCTTCGCCTACCTCCAGAACGCCTGACGCCGCCCCGGGAGCCGACGGTCGGACGATGGGCGCGCGCATGGGAGGAGCCTGCAGGCTGGCCCGCCTCCCTCGATGGGCAGGGCCACCCGGCTCGTCCGTTCCCAATCGGCAACACCCGGGGCCTCCGATCCGTGCCCTCCCCAATCGGGCCCGATTTCTGTACGCCGATCCCCGACCGGCCTCCCCCTAACCCCCCTTCGGACGCCTCCCGAGAGTGTGCCCCTCGGGCAACATCTCATGCACCTGGTTGTACCCAGCCGCTGAATGCGCTACCATTCTCTTTTTCCCCTCCCCGGACACCTCGGGAGTCGACGCGTGGCTGAGCGTCTTCGTCTCGACCACAGCTCGTTCTGGAGTGGCCAGGGAGCCCCAAACCCATACATCCCCCCACCCGGGCCTGGAGCGCAGGTCGCCCCCGACTGCCCTCTGCGGTCCTCCACCGATAGCCCCATGTCTCTCCTGGCCTCCCGCTCACGCACGCTCCGCTTCCTCGCCCTCCTGACGGCTTTCTGCGCGACCGCCTCGCTCCGGGCCCAGACGCCCACGCTCACCCTGGAGAGCGTAAACGCCGAAGTGAGCGGCGCCTTCGGAACCGCCGTCGCAGCCGTCGAGGACATCGACGGCGACGGGCTCGCCGACCTCGCCATCGGGGCTCCGCAGGAGAACGACGGGGCGAGCGACGCCGGACGCGTCTACGTCTTCAGCAGCGCCGACGGTACCTCCCTCCTCACGCTCGAAAGCCCCAACTCCGAGTCCAGCGGCGCCTTCGGGGACGCCGTGGCAGGCGTCCCGGACGTTGACGGCGACGGGCTTGGGGACCTCCTCATCGGCGCTCCGCGCGAGGATGGGGGAGCCGGGAACGCTGGGCGCGCCTACCTCTTCAGCGGCACCGGCGCCCTCCTCTTGACGCTCGAGAGCACCACGCCGGAATCCAACGGCTTCTTCGGCACGTCCGTCGCTGCCGTCCCCGACACCGACGGCGACGGGCTCGCCGACCTCCTCGTCGGCGCTCCGGAGGAGGATGACGGGGCGACCAACGCCGGGCGCCTCTACCTCTTCAGCGGCGACGACGGCGCCTTGCTTCAGCAACGGCGCAGCCCTAACCCGCAGGTGGTCGGCGCCTTCGGGAACGCGGTGGCCGGCGTGCCCGACACCGACGGCGACGGCCGCGGCGACCTCCTCGTGGGGGCCTTCCAGGAGAACGCCGGGGCCGACGGGGCCGGGCGCGCCTACCTCCTCAGCGGCGACGACGGCAGCCTCCTCCTCACACTCGAGAGCCCCAACGCCCGCCCCGTCGGCGCCTTCGGGGCGTCGGTGGCCGCGGTGTCCGACACCAACGGCGACGGCGTGGCCGACCTCTTCATCGGGGCCGATCAGGAGGACGCCGGGCCAGAGGGCTCAGGCCGCGCCCACCTCTTCAGCGGCGCCGACGGCAGCCTCCTCCTCTCCCTCGTCAGCCCCCACACGCAGCCCCTCGGCTTCTTCGGGCATGCCGTGGCAGGGGTCCCAGACGTCGACGGCGACGGCCGCGGCGACCTCCTCGTCGGTGCCATCCAGGAGGACGCTGGCGGCGAACGGTCCGGCCGCGCCTACCTCTTCGGCGGCGCCGACGGCGCCTCGCTCCTCCGGATGCGGAGCCCGAACGCCAACGTCCTCGGCTTCTTCGGGAACGCGGTGGCCGGCGTGCCCGACACCAACGGCGACGGCCGCGGCGACCTCCTCATCGGGGCGCCGCAGGAGGACGGCGGCGCCGGAGACGCCGGCCGGGCCTACCTCGTCGAGGGGATGGTCGTGCTCGCAGCGGAGGGCGGTCCCGACGCGGGCGGCCTTGACCTCGGCGTGACCCCGAACCCCACGCGGAGCCGAACGGCCCTCGCCTTCACCCTCTCCCAGCCCGGCCCGGCCCACCTCCGCCTCTTCGACGCGCTCGGCCGGGAGGTCGCCGTCCTCGCCGCCGGGATCCACGGCGCCGGGCGGCACGAGGTCGAGGTGGACGCGGCGCGGCTCGTGCCGGGCGTGTACCTCGCCCGGCTGGAAACCAGCGACGCCGTCGCCGTGCGCTCCCTCGTCATCGTCCAGTAAGACCCGCCTCTCGCTGCCCGCCGCAGGCATGGTCCGTCCCATCACCGCCGCTGAGACCCGCCCGCTGCGGTCGAGCATCCTCCGTCCGGGCCAGCCACCGGGCGCCCTCGTGTACCCCGGCGACGACCACCCCCAGGCGCTCCATGCCGGGGCGTTCGAGGGCGCGCGCCTCGTCGGCATCGCGACGGTCCACCCCGAGCCGCCGCCAGCGGCGTACCGCGAGGACCTCCCCGCGGGCGAGGCCTTCCGCCTCCGCGGCATGGCGACGCTCCCCGACGTGCGCGGCGGGGGCTACGGGCGCCGGCTCCTCGACGCGTGCTTCGAGCACGTCCGTGCCCACGGCGGCCCGGTGCTGTGGTGCAACGCCCGCGTCGTCGCCCTGGATTTCTACCGGCGGATGGGGCTGGAAACGGTCGGGCCCGAGTTCGACATCCCGGGCATCGGTCCCCACTACGTGATGTGGCGGGCGGTCTAGACGGCCGGCTCGGCGAGCGGGAGGGTGAAGGTGAACCGTGCCCCTTCCCCCGGTGCGCTCTCGGCTCGGATCGTGCCGCCGTGGAGCTCCACGATCCGCTGCACGATCGAGAGCCCGAGGCCGGCGCCGTCGCCGTCGGAGCGGGCCGCGTCGGCGCGGAAGAAGCGGTCGAACACCTGCGGGAGTTGGTCTTGTTCAATACCGACCCCGGTGTCGGCCACCTCCACCTGAACCCGGCCGTTCGCGCGCCACGGCCGCACCTCGACCGAGCCGCCCGCGGGCGTGAAGCGGAGGGCGTTGTCGAGGAGGTTCGTCAGCACGCGCTCGACGAGGCCGATGTCGGCGCGGACGGGCGGGAGGCCGTCCTCCGGTAGCACGGCGCGGAGCGCGACCCCCTTCGCCTCGGCCTCGGCCTCGTACTGCACCACGACGTCCTGCACGAGCTCGGCAAGGGGGAACGCCTCGAGCTGGAGCTCGACCTGGCCCGCGTCGAGCTTCGAGAGCTCGAAGAGCTGGCCCACGAGGCCCGCGAGCCGACGCGACTGCGCGAGGGCGCCGTCGAGGTAGCGCGTCCGCCGGGCGGGGTCGAGGTCGTCCTCCTTGAGCTGGAGCGTTTCGAGGTACCCCTGCATGGCCGCGAGGGGGCTGCGGAGGTCGTGGCTCACGTTCGCCACGAGCTCGCGGCGGAGGCGGTCCGTCCGCTTGAGCTCCTCGACCTGCCCCTCGATCCGGTCCGCCATCGCGTTGAAGGCGAAGCCGAGCCGCCCCACCTCGTCGTCGCTGCCGACGGGGAAGCGGCGGCCGAGGTCGCCCTCTTCGAAGGCGGCGACGACGCCGCGGAGGCGCGTGAGGCGGCGCGAGAGCCACCAGAACATCACCAGCCCGACGAGGGCCGTGAGGGCGAAGGCGAGGAGGGCGGCGCGGAGGGCGAGGCGGCCGAAGAGCGGCCCCCGCAGCATGGCGAGCACCGCGTCGTAGTCCTCGCCCTGGAGCGTGAGGTAGAGGTAGCACCCCTCCTCCCCCATGATCGAGACCGGCGCGACGCTGAACGGGCGCGCGGTCCCGGGGCGCGCGGGGTCCTCGGCGAGGACCGGGGCCGGGGCGCCGGCCAGGAAGCGGTCGAGCGGCGCGGGATCCACGGCGTCCAGGAGCGGGCGCCGGTCGGCGTCCATGAACCACTCCTTGATCATCCCGTTCGAGCCGAGGAGGTAGACGTCGAGGCGGCGGTTGACCTGGGTGAGCCCATCGATGATCTCCTGGATCGCCGTCGCGTCGATGTCGGAGACGAGGTGGGGCTGGAACCGCGGCGCGAGCGCCACGGCGAGGTCGCGGTGGAGCTCCTGGTCGGCGGCGACGGCCACCTCCTCGGCCGCCTCGAAGGCGAGGAGGCCGAGGCCCAGCCCGAGGCCGAGGAGCAGGACGAGGAAGAGCGCCGCGAGGCGGACCCAGAACCGCTTGAGGAACGGGACCGCCTCCGGGCTGGAGCGGCCCTCAGGCCTCCTCGGCTTCGAGCTCCTCCCGCTCCGCGAACCGGTAGCCGACGCCCCAGACGGTCTGGATGAACCGGGGCTCGGCGGGGTCGGGCTCGATCTTGCCCCGGAGGCGGTTGATGTGGGAGTTGACGGTGTGGCTGTATCCGGCATACTGGTAGCCCCAGACGAGGTCGAGCAGCTCCTGACGGGTGAAAGCGCGGCCTGGGTGGCGCGCGAAGAGGGCGAGGAGGTCGAACTCCTTGGCCGTGAGCTCGACGGGCGCGCCGTCGAGGGTGACGGTCCGCTTCTGCGGAGAGAGCGCGAGCGGGCCCACCACGACGTCCCGTCGGGCGTCACCCTCGTGCTCGGTGCCGTCGAGGCGGCGGCGGCGGATGAGGGCGCCGACGCGGGCGAGGAGCTCGCGGATGGCGAACGGCTTGGTGACGTAGTCGTCGGCGCCGCCGTCGAGGCCGGCCACCTTGTCGGCCTCCTCCCCGCGCGCCGTCAGCATGAGCACGGGCGTGGGGATCCCCTCGTCGCGGAGGCGGCGGCACACCTCGAGCCCCTCCAGGCCGGGGAGCATGCGGTCGAGGATGACGAGGGCGTAGTCGCCCACGCGGGCGCGGTCGAGCCCCTCGCGCCCGTCGCCGACGAGGTCGACGCGGTAGCCGAGGTCGCCGAGGTGGAGCTCGAGGAGGTCCTGGAGGTCGGGGTCGTCCTCGACGACGAGGATGGAGGCGGCGGAGGCCATGGGAGAATCGGGGCTGCGGGACGGCGGTTCGCCGAGGGTTCGCCGTACGATACGCACGGGGTTGATCCGCAGGGCATCACGGTTCGATGACACCGGCGCTCGCGCTGCGGGGAGGGCGGGGCGCGCCAACGCCGGGGCCGCCCCTTTCGCGGCAACCTCCACGGGATCCCATCGGTGCCCGCCTCGGGGCGTAGATTCACCAGACTCCCATCGGTCCGCCCCTCCGCCTCCTCCTCCCCGGCCATGAAGATCCCCTCGCTCGTCCTCCGCCAGCTCTACACCAACGGCAGCCTCACGCCCACCGACGAGGGCGTCCGCTTCAGCCTCAAGAACCGGCTCGTCGACGCTCGCCTGACCGGCCTCTACGAGGTCACCGTCGACGGGGAGACGGTCCCCTCCGATCGCCTCTCGCTCACGCTCGACGACGGCGGCTCCCTCCGCGCCGCCGAGATCTCCTCGTCGAATCCCGTCGCGTTCCCCCTCCGGAAGGTGGTCCACGTCCACGTCCCGGGCGTCCACGTCGACGAGGGCATGCACAAGATCGAGCTCGCCTTCGAGATCGAGGGGATGGGCCGGCTCGGCTTCAAGGTCAAGGACGCCATCGCCGCCCCGCAGGAGGACCGCGTCAAGATCCCGCGCCAGGACGACGACTACGCCGAGGCGGCCATCCAGGAGCGCCAGCGCTTCCTGCAGGACTTCGCCGGCGAGGAGGTCGAGCACCTCTTCCAGTACTCCTTCGACCCCCACACCCTCACCGGCAACGTGGAGTCGTTCGTGGGCGTGGCGCAGGTGCCCATGGGCATCGCCGGGCCCCTCACGATCCACGGCGAGCACGCCCAGGGCGACTTCCTCGTCCCGATGGCCACGACCGAGGGCACGCTCGTGGCGAGCTACAACCGCGGGATGAAGGTGCTCAACCTCTCCGGCGGCGTGAAGTGCACCGTCCAGGACGACCAGATGCAGCGCGCGCCCGTGTTCGTGTTCGAGAGCGCCCGCGAGGCGCGCGACTTCAAGGCGTGGCTCGACGAGCACATGGCGCCCATCCGCGAGGCCGCCGAGCGCACCACGAGCATCGGCAAGCTGAAGAACATCGACACCTACCTCTCCAACAAGTTCGCCTTCTGCCGGTTCAACTTCACGACCGGCGACGCGGCCGGGCAGAACATGGTGGGGCGGGCCACCTTCGCCGCCTGCTCCTGGATCCTGGAGACCAACGACACCATCCGCCGCTTCTACCTCGAGTCCAACTTCGCGACGGACAAGAAGGCCTCGATGGTCAACATCATGCGGACGCGCGGCAAGCGCGTCACCGCCGAGTGCACCATCAAGGCCGACGTGCTCCGGCAGCACATGCGCGTCGAGCCCGAGAGCCTGGCCTACCACTACGGTGTGGCCCAGATCGGCTCCACCCTGGCCGGCGTCAACAACAACGGCCTCCACTCCCCCAACGGCATCACGGCCCTGTTCATCGCCACGGGCCAGGACGTCGCCAACGTCTCGGAGTCCAGCGCGGCCCTCCTCTACCTCGAGCTGACGAAGGCGGGCGACCTCTACATGAGCATCACGATCCCGAGCCTCATCGTCGCCACGCACGGCGGCGGCACCGGCCTCGCCACGCAGCGGGAGTCCCTGCGGCTGCTCGGCTGCACGGGCCGCGGCAGCGTGAACAAGTTCGCCGAGATCGTGGCCGGCGTCGTGCTCGCGGGCGAGATCTCGCTCGGCAGCGCCATCTCGTCCAACGACTGGGTCTCGAGCCACGAGCGCTATGGCCGAAACCGATAAGGGCACGACCGACACTGGCTGACGTGGACGACAGGGACCCCCAACAGCGCGAGCCCGACGCCGAGCCGGTCCCGTTCTCGGAGTCGGCGCCGGAGGCGGAGCCGCCGCACCCCGAGCCCGGGGGCGACGCGGCGCCGTCGGAGCACGCCCCGGAGCCGGAGCCTCTCCCCTCGCTCGACGTCGGCCCCACCGCGACGACGCACGCCGGCCCGCCCCCGCTCGAGGCCCCCTCCCCGCCGCCGCGGCCGCCCTCCGACGGCGAGAGCGAGGGGGCGCTGGTCGACTCCCTCGTGACGCGGTGGCGCTCCCACCGCCTGGAGCCCGCCGCGCCGCACGTCCCCTCCCCGGCCGAGCGGGCGGGGTACGAGGAGATGGCGGTAGGCGGCAAGCCGCCGGGGCTCGTCCGCCGCCTCATCACGGTGTACCGGCACGCGACGGGGCTGGTCTACGGCGCCGCCGTGGCCGTGGCGCGCGACCGCGAGCAGTTCGCCTGGATCAAGGGGCTCCCCCTCTTCCTCATCAAGGTGGCGGCGTTCTTCGTCCGGCCGCTCGTGCGGAAGGACCTCCGCGCGCTCCCGCTCCAGGTCCAACTCCGGCGCCGCCTCGAGCTCCTCGGGCCCACCTACATCAAGCTCGGCCAGGTCCTCGCCCTCCGCGAGGACCTCCTCCCGTCGTTCGTTACAGAGGAGCTGAAGAACCTCCTCGACCGGCTCCCCGTGATGCCGTTCGAGGTCTTCCTGGAGCGCGTCAGCCAGGGGCTGGGGCGCCCCATCGACGAGATGTTCGCGTTCGTGGACCCGATCCCGCTCGGGAGCGCCTCGATCGGGCAGATCCACGCGGCGCGGCTCCTCACCGGCGAGGAGGTGATCCTGAAGGTGGTCAAGCCGCACATCTACGTCGTCCTCAAGCGCGACGCGCGGCTCCTCGGCTTCCTCGGCTCGTTCCTCCAGGTGTTCTTCTCGCGCTACCAGCCCAAGCGGCTCATCGACGAGTTCACCGAGTTCACGCTCCGCGAGGTGGACCTCCGGCGCGAGGCCGACAACGCCGAGCAGTTCGCGCTCAACTTCGCCGACGAGACGGACATCCGCTTCCCCCGCATCTACCGGGACTACTCCAGCCGCCTCGTCCTCACGATGGAGCGGTTCGAGGGCCTCCGGCCCGACTCCGACGCGGCCCGCGCCCTCCCCGAGGAGGCGCGCGAGCACCTCGTCGACCTCGGCGCCGAGAGCATCATCCGGATGCTCTACCACGACGGGTTCTTCCACGCCGACCTCCACCCCGGCAACCTCTTCATCCTCCACACCGACCCCGACGAGCACGGCCGCGTCCGCCCCAAGATCGGGTTCATCGACCTCGGCATGGTCGGGTTCTTCGACGGCGAGCTGCGGCGGACGCTGATGTACTACTACTTCTCCCTCGTCACCGGCGACGCCGAGGGGGCCGCGCGCTACCTCACGAGCGTGGCGGCGACGGAGGCGAAGAGCGACCCGCAAGGGTTCAAGCGGGCCGTCGCGGAGATCTGCCGGCGGTTCTACCGCGCCAGCCAGTACGGCGACTTCTCGATCGCGCAGCTCATCATGGAGAGCGTGAGCCTGGGCGGGCAGTACCGGATGTACTTCCCCATCGAGCTCGTGCTGATGACGAAGGCCCTCGTGACGTTCGAGGGCGTGGGCCAGGCGCTCATGCCGGGGATCGACGTGGCGAAGGTGAGCCAGCGCCACGTGAGCCGGCTGTTCCGCAGCCAGTTCAACCCGGTGACGCTGCTGAAGGAGAGCTTCCGGAACGCGCCCGAGCTCGTGGACCTCATCGTGAAGAGCCCGTCGCTGGCGGCCGAGATGCTGCGCTTCGCCGAGCAGCGGATCCGGCACCCGTCGCCGAACCCGCTCGCGGGCATCAAGGGTGCGCTCCTCAGCGGCTCCGCGCTCGTCTCCGGCACCGTGGCCGCGAGCGTGGGCGCGCCGTGGTACCTCTGGACGCCGCTCTTCCTCCTCGCCGCCCTCTTCGCCCTCCGCCGCGGCTGACGCTAGAGCGCCGGCGGACAGCGCTGCAGGGCCTCGACCCCGTCGAGGTCGAACCCGTCCGCGTTCGGCCGCGAGCGGAAGCGCGCCGGGTCGGTGACATCCACGATCCGGAACCGCTGCGCCTGGCGGAGGCGGACAGGCTGGCCCTCGGCGTCCGCCGCCGCTCCGAGGTCCACGTACTGGGCGGTGACCCGGGCGGTCGCATCCTGGGGCTGGCTCTCGGCGGCGCCGAGCCGGAACGCGTCGCCATCCACGAGGGCGTAGACTTCGGCACGCTCGATGGGGTACGCCGGGTTCGGGTTGGTGACCTCGAAGAGCCGGAGCTCCGGCCCGGGGCCGTCGGTGAGCGCGCAGTCGAAGGCGACGGTGACGCTGCCTCCCAGTCCCAGGGAGAAGAACCGGTCCTCCATCTCGCTGTCCTGGACGAGCGCCTGCTCAGGGTCCGAACGCTCGGGGGCGACAGCCCGCCCGTCCACCCGCGCGCCTTGCCGCGCGGCGACGAGGGAGGGCGTCAACCCCGGCGTTCCGTGCTGTCCACCGGCCACGAGCCCCATGAAGATGACGAGCAACGGGAAACGCAGGGGGGCGGCGAAGCGGCAGAACACGGTCCTGGTGCCAAGAGGTGGCGGCCCCACTAGAGCAGCTCGTCCAGTTCGTCGAGGGCGTCGCGGAGGTCGCGCGTGGCGACGGTCGAGGGGAGCACGGGCTTCCCGTTGGGGCGGTGCTCGGTGGGGAGGCCCACGCTCTGCCAGAGATCGTAGGAGGGCGCATCCAGCACCTCATCCCGAAGCGTG
>JAWWCA010000063.1:0-16569 GCA_033720695.1 Rubricoccaceae bacterium | reverse complement strand
CGAGCACGTAGTACTTCGGCTTCGAGGCGTCGAAGCCGGGGTCTCCGGGACCGGGCGTCTCGAACGTGTGGTGGTCCTGCCAGTAGCGCTGCCAGCGGCGCTCGATCTCGTCGTGGGGGTAGCCGGCCATGAGGGGCGTGGGGAGGCGGAAGGGGTGCGGAAGCTACGGCGGGCCCCCGCGCCGGATCCGTGAAAGGGGGGTGAGCGGGCCCGCCTCCCGGCCTCAGAACACGACGGCGAGGAGCACCGCCAGCACGGCCGCCGCGATGACGACGGCGTTCAGCGCCACGGCCCCGATGAGGGCGAGGGCGAACGGGAGGCTCGCGAGCCGCGCCAGCCGCACGGCGGCGAGCGCCTTCAGCCACCCGCCCTGCGCGTCGAGGACGAGGGCGCGGGCGCCCCACACCGCCCGCGCGAAGCCGAAGAGCCGCCCGTGGCCCGGCGTCGCCAGGGCCTCCTGCGCCTGCGCCGAGGTGGCGGCGGCCCCGGCGCGGAGCCGCGCCGGGAGGCTGAGGAGGTCGGCGAGCGTCCACGCGCCGAGGAGCGCCGCGCCGGCCGGGACGAGGAGCAGGAGGAGGCCGACGATCGGGAGCGCGTAGCCGAGGTCCGGGGCGTCCACGCCCCACCGCCACGGCCGGACGACGAGGAGCCACAGCACGACGGCGGAAACGGCCGAGACGGCGGCCAGGCGGCGCGTCTGGCGGACCAGCCCCTGGACGAGCGGGACGAGGCGCTGCACGCGGGCCACCACGCCCGGCGGCGCCTCGAAGACGGTGGGGGGCGCGGCCTCGGCCGCCGTCGGCGGGGCGGCGGCCGGGCGCGGCCGGGGGTGGGGCGAGGAATCCATGAGCGGGAGGAGCCGTTGGAGGAGGGCCCCTCTCCTACGCCTCTCCTCCCGTGCAGATCAAGGACGCCCTCGAACGGGCTCGCACGATCGCCGTCGTCGGCTGCTCGCCGCGCGGGTTCCAGACCAGCCACCGCATCGCGCGCTACCTCCAGGAGGTCGGCTACGCGGTCGTCCCCGTCAACCCGCACCACGACGAGATCCTCGGGGCGCCGTGCTACCCGGACCTCCCCGCCATCCCCGCCGACGTCGCCCTCGACATCGTCACCGTCTTCCGGCGCAGCGAGCACACGCCGGGCGTGGTGGAGGACGCCATCGCGCGGATGGAGGCGACGGGCGACCGGCCGATGATCTGGACGCAGTACGGCGTCCACCACCCGGAGGCCCAGCGCCTCGCCGAGGCGGCGGAGCTCCCCTACGTCGAGAGCCGGTGCATCATGGTGGACCACCAGCTGCTCCTCGGCTGACCCCGCTCAGGCGAGGCGGTAGAGGACGATGGGCTGGCGCCGCCCCTCCAGCGCGATCGGGCCGAGCGGCTCGCCCGCCGCCTCGTCGCCCAGCCGCTGCCAGACGGCCTCCGAGACCAGCAGCTGCGCCTCGAACTGCTTGCACAGCTTCTCGATGCGGGCGGCCGTGTTGACCACGTCGCCGGTCACCTTGTACTCCCGGTGGATCGCGGAGCCCACCGGGCCCGTCACCGCCTCCCCGGCGTGGATGCCGATGCCGAGGCGGGTCGGCGCGAGCGTGCCCTCGGCGCAGGCCGCCGCGACGCGCGCCACGATCTCGCGCGCCGCGCCGACGGCCCGGGCGGGCGCCGTCGGGTCCGGCTCGGGCACGCCGAAGTAGGCCATGAACCCGTCGCCGAGGAGCTGGTGCACGATGCCGCCGTGGCCGTTGACGACGTCGGTGGCGAGGGCGAAGAAGGTGTTGAGGTAGGCGACGACGTCCTCGGGAGGCTGGTCCTCGGACTGCCGCGTGAACCCGCGCAGGTCGAGGAACAGCACGCACACCTCCTGGCGCCGCACCGGCACCTCTCCGCCCTGCCCCACGAGGGCCTCGACGACGCTCGGCGCCGTGTGCTGCCCGAACAGCCGCGTCACCTCGGCCCGCGCCGCCTCCGCCGCCTGCCGCGCCTCCTCGATCCGCATGCGCTCGACGGCCTGCGCCGACTGCGCCGCCAGGATGCCCAGGAGCCGCGCGTCGTCGTTGGAGAAGCCGGCCGCCGACGGGCTGTTGTAGTGGGCGAGGACGCCGACGAGCCGGCCCCGCGCCAGCATCGGCACGGCGAGGATGTTGCGGACGGCCTCGGGCCACTCCGCCCCGGGGAACCGCGGGTCCCCCGCGGGGTCGGCGACGAGGAGCGGCTGGCGGTAGCGCTGGATCCAGCCCACGACGCTGATGCCCGGCCGGAGCGCCTCGCGCTCCGACGTCGCGACCGACCGGACGAGGGTGGGCGGGGTCGGGGCCCGCTCGTCGTGGGCGTGCTCCTCGACGAGGACAATGACCCCCTGCGCCGCGCCCGTCGCCCGGCACGACCGGCGGACGAGCGCCCCCAGCGCCGTCTGGAGGTCCTCGGCCTGGCTCAGCGCCGTCGCCGTCTCGTTCAAGACCGAGAGCTCGTCGACGGCCCGGCGCAGCCGTTCGTTTTCTTCGCGGAGCGCGGCCTCGGACCGCTCGTCGTCTCCTGCCATGGGTGGGGGATGCCCTCGCTCAGACCGGCCGGCGGCGGGTCAATCGACGGGCCCAGGGTTGGGGGGCCGGTCGATGATGATGCGGGGTCGGGTGCGGAGCTCTCCGGTTCCCGTCCTGCCACCGTGGACCGTGATCGAGTCGCCTTCGGCCTCGCGCCACACCCAGGCCGTGTAGGCGATGCAGTCGGGCTCCACCATCCCGTCGTCGTCGGGGCAGGACGCGTTCACGGTCGCCGCCAGGGTCTGCGTCCGGGCCGTGCCGGCGATCGCGAACGTGCTGTCGGCGGGCGGGCGGGAGCGGAACGGCCAGTACCCGGTGAAGCGGACGTAGAGGGTGCCGTCGCTGTAGGGCTCCCAGGTGATGGCGTGGTTCGGCTCGACGTGGGGGTCCCCGTAGCGGTTGCTGCCCCCGCCGGCCACGGTCACCCCCAGAAAGAGGCTGTCCGTCGCCGGGTCGAAGGGGGTGTGGGTCGCGAAGACCTCGACCTCCGTCGCGATAGGGAGCGGCGTGTCCGGGGCATCCAGGGAGCCGGCCTCCACCGGGGAGGGGGCGTCCGGCGCGTCGTCCCCGCACGCGAGGGAGAAGGAGAGCGCGGCGAGGAGGACGAGCGCAGCGAGGCCTCGGGGCGAGCGTGTGCGCATGGCGGTGGAGCGGTTGGTCGATTCCAAGGTAAAGCAACCGGATGGAACGCTGCGACGGTCCCCACCAACGGCGCGTCACCCCGCGGCCCGGAGGGCCGCGTAGCGGGGGTCGGCCCGGAGGGCGTCCAGCGCCTCCTCGCCCTCGACCCAATCGAGCGGCACGCCCCCCTCCAGCGCTCGGCCCAGCCACTCCAGCGCGGCCGCCCGGTCGCCCAGCTCCTCGTAGACGAGCGCCGCGTCGAAGGCGACGGTGACGTTCTCGGGGTCGAGCGCGAGCGCCTGCTCGAGGAGCGTCTGGGCGCGGGCGGGCGCGCCCACCTCCACGTAGTAGCCCGCGAGCAGGGAGAGGAGCAGGGGGTCGTCCGGGGTGACGGCGCGGACGGCCTCGGCGCGTCGGATGGCCCCGCGGTAGGCGTCGAGGACCTCCGCCTGCCGCGCCGGGAGCAGGCTGTAGACCCCGGCGAGGTTGCCCCAGACCTCGTAGTCGGTGCTGTCGAGGGCGAGGGCCTCCTCGTAGGAGGCGGCGGCCTCGGCGTAGCGGCCGGCGGTGTAGTGGATGTAGCCGAGGTTCGAGAGCACCTCGTCCGTGGGGCGGATGGCGCGGGCGCGCTCGTACACCGCCTGCGCCTCGTCGTACTGGCCGAGGAAGAGGTGGGCCGCGCCGAGGCCGTTGTAGCCGCGGGGGCTGTCGGGGATGAGGCGGACGACCTCGCGGTAGGCCGCGAGGGCCTCGTCGTAGCGCCCGTAGTCGTAGTAGAACACAGCGAGGGCCTCGTGGGCGCCCCACGCGTCGGGCTGGAGCCGGACGGCCTCGCGGTAAGCCTCCTCGGCGCCGTCGAGGTCGCCGCGGGCGGCGAGGACGGCGCCGAGGACGCGGTGCGCCCCGGCGTTGTTGGGTTCGAGGGTGAGCGCCCGGCGGGCGGCTTCGAGGGCCTCGCCAGGCTCGCCGGCCGCGACGCGGAGCCGGGCGAGGAGGACGGCGGGCGCGGCCTGACCGGGCGCGAGGGCGGCGGCGCGGAGGGCGGCCGCCTCCGCGCGCGGCATCCACGCCGGGTCCTGGGACTCGCGGAACTGGAGCCAGTAGGCCTCGCCGAGGGCCGCGTGCGCGAGCGCGAACGACGCGTCGGCCGCGACCGCGGCCTGCAGCTCCTCGACCGCGCGGCCGGTGTTGCCGGGCACGTCGTGGCGCTGGAGGTACCCCAGCCCGCTCAGGTAGTGCTCGTAGGCCTCGCCGCTGTCCGTCCCGCCCTCCGCGAGGCGCCGCTCCACCTCCGGCTGCACGGCGAGGTCCAGCATGGCCTCGATGGCGGCGAGCACCTGCGTCTGGAGGGCGTCGAGGTCCGTGAGCGGGGCGTCGAGCGTGGTGGCGCGGAGCTGGCGGAGGGTCGTGGCGTCGACGAGGTTGAGGGGGATGCGGAGGCGCTCGGCCCCGCGCTGCACGCTCCCCGTCACGACGAGCGTGGCGCCGAGGGCGCGGTGCGCCTCGGCCGCGCTCGCGATGCCCTGGGCGCGTACCTCGCTGACGGGCACCACCCACAGGGCGCCCTGGTGCTGCTCGAGCTGCGTCAGCTCGTTGGCGAGGACCTCCACGAGGCCGTCGGCGAACGCGGCGCTCTTGCCCTCGCCCGTCGCGAACGGGAGGATGGCGATGTGCATCTGGTCCGGGATGCCCGGCCGGTCGGCCCCGCGCAGCGCCCAGAGGGCGCCGAGGAGGACGAGCGCGAGCGCGACGCCCGCGGCGGCCCCGAGCCATCGGGGGCGGGGGCCGGCCCTCGTCGGCGCCTCGCGCGCGGCGTCCCCCGCACCGGCCCCGGCGAGGGCGGCCTCCACCGCCTCGGCGGTCTGGTACCGGTCGGCGGGGTCCTTTTCCAGCAGGCGGAGCACGAGGGCCTCCAGCGCCTCCGGCACGTCGGGGCGGGCGGCATGGAGGGGGGCCGGCGCCTCGTTGAGGATCGCGTAGAGGAGGGCCGCGTCGTAGCTCCCGGTGAAGGGGCGCCGTCCCGCGAGCATCTCGTAGAGGACGACGCCGAGGGCCCACAGGTCGGAGCGGGCGTCCACCTCGCCGTGCGCCTGCTCCGGCGCAGCGTACTCGATGGTGCCGAGCGTCGCGCCGGGCCGCGTCAGCGCCATGCCCTCGACCTTGGCGACCCCGAAGTCCAGGATCTTCGCCTGCGGCGGCGGCACGCCGTCCTCCTCACAGAGGAAGACGTTGCTGGGCTTGAGGTCGCGGTGGACGATCCCCTTCCGGTGCGCGGCGGCGAGCCCGGAGGCGAGCTGCCGGGCGATCTCGACGGCCTCGTCGATGGGCAGCGCCCCGCCGCCGTCGAGGCGGTCGGCGAGCGTCTGCCCCTCGTAGCACGCCATCGCGATGTAGAGCCGGTCGTCGCCGGTCTCTCCGATCTCGTAGACGGTGCAGATGTGGGGGTGGTCGAGCGCGCTCGCGGCGCGGGCCTCGGCCTCCAGGCGCGCCTTCGCGTCGGCGTCGCCGGAGAGGGCCTCGGGGAGCAGCTTGAGGGCCACCTGCCGGCCCAGGCGGGGGTCCTCGGCCCGGAACACCACGCCCATCCCCCCCTGCCCCAGCGGGCCGAGCAGGCGGTACCGGCCGATGGGGTCGCCGGCCGGAGAGGGATCGGGGGGGCGCGCAGCGCTCACGGCGAACCGGCCTCGGTGCCGGGGTGGGGCTCGCCCCAAGTATAGACAACGACCGCCCATCGGACGGGGCGCTCCGGAGGGCCGCCCCTCCGGCGGAGCCTCGGGAGGCTAGAGGTCCGCGATGGAGCCGACCACGCGGTGCGGGGCGGGGAGGCCGTCGAGGTCGGCCTCTCGGAACTTCCCGGTGCGGACGAGGACGCCGCGAAGGCCGGCCGCCTGCGCCGCGCGCACGTCGGTCTCGGCGTCGTCGCCCACGATGGCCACCGCCTCGGGCGCGAGCCCGAGCGCGTTGCACGCGGCGTGGAAGAACGCGGGCGCCGGCTTGCCGACGGTCACGGCCGTCTGCCCCGTCGCCGCCTCCAGCGCCGCGACGAACGGGCCGGCGTCGAGGCGGAGGCCGTCCGGAGCGCGCCAGTAGCGGGTCCGGCCGAGGGCGAGGAGGCGGGCGCCGCCGAGGAGCAGGCGGAACGCCCGGTTGAGCGTGTCGAAGTCCCACCCCTCCCCCAGGTCCCCGACGACGACCCAGTCGGGCGCCTCGTCGTCTTGCCTCACGCCGTCGAAGTCGGCCTGGGCCGGCTCGGGGAGGAAGAGGGCGGCCGTCTCGCCGGCCGCGCGCAGCCGCGCCCCCGCCACGGCCGGGGGGCTCACGACGTCGCCGGCCGCCGCCTCGATCCCGAACCCGGCGAGGGTCTCGACGACGGCCGCGCGGCTCTTCGACGTGGTGTTCGTGACGAACCGGACGGCGTAGCGCCGCCGCAGCCGCGCGACGGCCTCCCGGGCGCCGGGGAGGAGCGCGCCGTCCTGGTAGAGCGTCCCGTCGAGGTCGAGGAGGACGCCGCGGATCGCGTCGAGCGGCATGGCGAGCGGGCGGGTGCGGCGGCAACCTAGCGTGCCCAGGCGGGCCCCGCCCGACATTCCCCGCCCGTGCCTACCTTCCGCGCTCACGCTCCCCGTTCCCCCTCCCTCTCCCCCTCCCCCCCTGAGCAAGCTCGACGACGCCGTCGGCACCTACCTCTCCGCGATGACGACGAAGCTCGGCATGAAGAGCGTGGACGTGGACCTCCTCCGCGCGATTGCCAAGAGCCTCGGCCCCTCGATCTACCGCAACGACTCGAAGTACGTCGCCTGCTCGGACAAGAAGGAGCGCGACCGGATCCGCAAGAGCTTCCTCGTCAAGAAGCTCGGCCTCGCCGACACCGACAAGCTCGACGACTCGATCCAGGCGGTGTGCGAGCAGGTGGCCCCGCTGAAGAACGCGAAGCACCGCCCCGTGGTGTACTACCTGCTGACGAAGAAGCACCGGAAGTCCGCCGTCTTCGCCTGAGCGCGCCGCCCGGCTACGGCGCCGGCACGAACGCCACGATCCGCAGCGGCCCGCCGCTGCCGCCGCGGATCTTCATCGGCAGCGCCGCGACGACGAAGCCGTGGGCCGGCAGGCCGTCCAGGTTCGCCACGTTCTCGAAGGCCGGGACGTTGGCCTCGAACAGGATCCGGTGGGCCTCGAAGAGGCGCGACGGCCCGTGGTCGATGCTGGGCGTGTCGAGGCCGATGGCGTGGATGCTCCGCTCCTCGACGAGCCAGCGGGCGGCCTCGGGATGGAGGCCGGGGAAGTGCAACGCCGCGACGGCCTCGGGCCCGCGCGCGTCGGTGCCCATGTAGCGGACGCGGTCGGGCCAGAACCGCGCGTAGCCGGTGTTGAGGAGGACGATGGCGCCGTCGGGGAGCCGTCCGTGCTCGGCCTCCCACGCCTCGACGTCCGCCCTCGTCACCTGGTAGTCCGGATCGGCGAGGGCGGCCTCGGACACGTCCACGACCACGGCCGGGCCGACGAGGTGCTCCAGCGGGATCGCGTCCACGGTCTGCCGTCCCTCGGCGAAGTGGATGGGCGCGTCGAGGTGGGTGCCGCCGTGCTCGGCCGAGCGGAAGGCGTTGGCCGCGTAGTAGTAGCCCCCCTCGGTGGTGCCCGCGAAGCCCTCTTCGAGCACGAAGCCCTCCTCGGTGGGCCAGTAGATGGTCTCGGCGTCGTAGGCGTGGGAGAGGTCTACGATCGTGTGCGCGGCGAGGAGTTCGGCGAGCGACTGGGCGAGGACGGTGGGAGGAGCAGCGACGAGGGCAGCGAGCAGCAGGCAGCGCATGATGTACGGGGTTCGTGCGTCGCCACAATACGGCAGCGGCGGCTTCGCGAGCGCGTTCCATGTTTCGGTAGGCTCCCCGCCTCAGACGCGGTCCAGCCCGACCTCGTCGGCGTCATACCCGAGGTCGCGCCGGACGGTGGGTTCCCCCTCCCCTGAGCGCCACCGGAGCACACGCAGCGGTGGCGGAGGTGATGTTCGGGTGCGTGCGCCGAGAGGCGGATCGTACGTGCAGGCGCTCTCTCGTTGTAATTTAGGGCTCAGATTACAACGAGAGAGCAGGGTCTTGCAATGACTACAACGCCCCGAACCGAGACCGGCCGCTACCGCGCCCTCGGCAGCGGTGACACCGCCTACCGCGCCTTCGTCCCCGCCCCGCTCCCGCCGGACCTCCGGCTCACGGAGGAGGACTACGACCTCATGGAGCGCGCGACCCGCGCGCTCGGCCGCCTCGACGGCATCTCCAGTCTCCTCCCGGATCGCGACCTCTTCCTCTACCTCTACGTCCGCAAAGAGGCCATTCTGTCCTCCCAGATCGAGGGCACCCAGTCGTCGCTAACAGACCTCCTTCAGCACGAAGACGGCGCCGCCCCCGGCGTTCCGCTCCACGATGTGCAGGAGGTATCGAACTACGTCGCCGCCCTCGACCACGGCCTCGACCGGCTCCGCAACGACGACTTCCCCCTCTCGCTCCGCCTCATCCGCGAGGTCCACGAGGTCCTGTTGCAGGACGGTCGCGGGGCGAACAAGACGCCCGGCGCATTCCGCCGCTCCCAGGTCTGGATCGGCGGGGAACGTCCGTGGACGGCCACGTTCGTCCCGCCGCCGCCCGACGAGCTCGACGCCTGCCTCGACGCCTTCGAGACGTACCTCCATCGGCCCGGCGTGCCCGTCCTCATCAAGGCCGCGCTCGCGCATGTCCAGTTCGAGACCATCCACCCGTTCCTCGACGGCAACGGGCGCGTTGGGCGCCTTCTCATCACGTTCCTCCTGTGCGCCGAGGACGTACTGACCGACCCGCTCCTCTACCTCTCCCTCTTCTTCAAGACTCACCGTGCCGAGTACTACGAGCGGCTCCAGCGCGTCCGCACGCATGGGGAGTGGGAGGCGTGGCTCCGCTACTTCCTCCGCGGGGTCCAAGAGACGTCGAAGCAGGCCGTGGACACCGCGCGGGAGATCCTGGAACTATTCGAGGCTGACCGCGGACGCATCCGTGAGGGCGCCGGCCGCTCGGCTGGCTCGGTGCTCCAGGTGCAGGAGGTGATGCAGCGCCGCCCGCTCGTCACGATTGCCGAGGCAACGAAACGGAGCAGCCTGACCTATGCAACCGTCCGCTCCGCGCTGGAGACGATGGAGCAACTGGGCCTCGTCCGAGAAATCCCCGACCGCCAAGTCCGCACGTTCCACTACGCGCGCTACCTCGACATCCTGGAGCGCGGCACTGAGCCGTTGTGACAGACAGGCACGGCCTGTTCATCCCCGAACGGGGCACGGCGGCTCACCGGGAGTCGGGCAGCCGGAACGCCGGGAGGTGGAGGCCCCAGCGCATCGCCGCCAGCCGCAGCCCGATCACCACGGCGGCGCCAAGGGCAGCCGCTGCCGGGCGCGGCACGCCGAGGCCCTCCACCCCCAGGTAGGCCGCCGTGCCGACGATGCACGCCGTGGCGTAGAGCTCGCCCGGGCGGATGAGGAGGGGGGTCACGTTGGCGAGGACGTCGCGGAGGACGCCCCCCGCCGAGCCCGTCATCGTCGCCATCAGGATGACGAGGAGGGGCGAGAGGCCGGCCTCCTGGGCGATCTGCGCGCCGCTGAGGGCGAAGAGCCCGAGGCCGAAGGCGTCGGCCACGCCGAGGGCCCGCTCCGGCGGCTCCCGGCGGCGCACCCACAGGACCGTCGCCCCGGCCGCGCCGAAGATCACGGCGAGGTAGGCGGGGTCCTCGATCCAGAAGATCGGGTGCCGGTCGAGGAGGACGTCGCGGAGCGTGCCCCCACCGATGGCCGTCACGACGGCGAGCACGCCGACGCCGAGGAGGTCGAGGTGCCGACGGCCGGCCGCGAGGGCGCCGCTGATGGCGAAGACGGCCACGCCGATCAGGTCGAGCACGTAGAGGAGCATGGCAGCGGACCGGTTATCCCACGCGGGCGAAGCCGAGGCTCCTGGGGGCCGTCCGGGCGAACGCCTCCCGCGTCTCGCCGTGCTCGTCGGCGCGGAGCTCGGGGTCGCGTTCGGCGAGGGCGAAGGCGGCCTCCCGCGCCTCCGCCAGGATCTCGGCGTCGCGGACGATGTCGGCGATCTTGAGGTCGGGCAGGCCACTCTGCCGCGTGCCGAAGAAGTCGCCGGCGCCGCGCATCTTGAGGTCGGCCTCGGAGATGACGAAGCCGTCGGTCGAGCCCTCGACCACGCGGAGGCGCTCCTCGGCCTCGGCGGAGCGCTTGTAGTCGGCCATGAGGAAGCAGTGGCTCTGCTCGCCGCCGCGCCCGACGCGCCCCCGCAACTGGTGGAGCTGGGCGAGCCCGAAGCGCTCGGCGTGCTCGATCACCATGACCGTCGCGTTCGGCACGTCGACGCCCACCTCGATGACGGTCGTCGCCACGAGGATGTCGGTCTCGCCGCTCTTGAACCGCTCCATCGCCTCGTCCTTCTCGTAGGCGAACATCCGGCCGTGGACGAGGTCGACGGTGTAGGGGCGGAAGGCCTCGCGGAGGCGCTCGTAGCCGCTCTCGGCGTCCTTGAGGTCGAGCTTCTCGCTCTCCTCCACGAGCGGGTAGACGACGTAGGCCTGCCGCCCCTCGCGGAGCTGGCGCTTGACGAAGTCCCACATCTCGTCGCGCCGCTTCTCGGTGTAGACCTTCGTCGCGATGGGCTTCCGCCCGGCCGGCAGCTCGTCGATCACGGTGACGTCGAGGTCGCCGTAGACCGTCAGGGCGAGGGAGCGGGGGATGGGCGTGGCCGTCATGAGGAGGACGTGGGGGCGCTGCCCCTTCCGCTGCATCTTCGCCCGCTGCACGACGCCGAACCGGTGCTGCTCGTCCACGACGGCGAGGCCGAGGTTCTGGAAGTCGACCTTGTCCTCGATCACGGCGTGCGTGCCCACGACGACGTGGGCGCGGCCCTCGGCGATGTCGGCGAGGATCTCGTCGCGGAGCGCCTTGCGCTGGCCGCCGATGAGGAGGCGGACCTCCAGCCCGAGGGGCTCGAGGTACTGCCGGAGGTTGGCGTGGTGCTGCTCGGTCAGGATCTCCGTCGGCGCCATGAAGGCGGCCTGGTAGCCGGCGTCGACGGCCATCAGCATGGCGCCCACGCCCACGACCGTCTTGCCGCTGCCGACATCGCCCTGGACGAGCCGGTTCATCTGGCGGCCCGTCTGGGTGTCCTCGGCGATCGCCTGGAGCGCCCGCTGCTGCGCGCCCGTGAGGTCGAACGGGAGGACGTCCTCGATGAACCGCCGCGTGAGCGGCCCGAACCCGCCGAGCGTCGGGCCGGCCACGCGCTCCTGCCGCCCCTTGGTGAGCGCGAGGAGGAGCTGGAGGAAGAAGAGCTCCTCGAACTTCAGGCGCCGCTGCGCCCGCCCCAGCTCGGCGGCGTCGCGGGGGAAGTGGACGGCGCGGAGGGCGACGTTGCCGGGGATGAGGTCGTGCTGCGCGCGGAGCCACTCGGGCAGGACCTCGGGGATGGCGAGGCCGTGCTCCTTGATGAGGCCGTAGAGGAGGCGCCGGAACGAGCGGCTGTTGAGGCCGACCTTCTCGAGCGCCGCGCCGCCGGGGTAGAGCGGGATGATGCGGCCGGTGTCGAGGGTCGCCGTCGTCTCGTCGAGCTTGTCGAAATCGGGGTGGGCGAGCGAGAACAGGCGCCCGTACTTCTCGGGCTTGCCGTGGAAGGCGACGCGGTCGCCGGCCTTGAAGAGGCGCTGGAGGTAGTGGGCGCCGCGGAACCAGACGCACTTGAGGGTGCCGCCGCTCTCGTCCTGGACGCGCAGCTCCAGCCGGCGCTTGCCGCCGCGCCCCGGGATCATCCCCTTGGCCGCGACGGTGCCGACGACGGTCACGGGCCCGCTGCCCTCCTCGATCTCGGCGATGCGGGCGACCGTCGAGCGGTCGAGGTAGCGGCGGGGGTAGTAGCGGAGGAGGTCGCGGTAGGTGCGGACGCCGGCGGCGTGGAGCGGCTCCGCGCGCTTCGGCCCGACGCCCTGGAGCTCGGCGATGTCGGTGTCGAGGACGCTCACGCGGGGGATTCGGTGGGGGGACGCCCCGGCGGCCACGTCGGCTGCGCCGGGGCGGCTATGGTACGCCCCCGGGCGGGTCCGCTTCAACCCGCCGCGCGGCGTCCCCCGCGTCCGGGGCTACCCCTGCATGCCGTCGGTGGCGTAGTAGAACCGGGCGTCGACGATCTTGCCGTCTTCCCAGCGGTAGCGCTCGACCTCCTCCATCGTCATCCGGTTGCCGTCGGCGAACGTCATCTCGGACCACGTCTCGACCATCGAGACGCCCTCGTCCTCGTTCGCGGTGATGGCGCGGACGCCGCCGCCGTGCATCTCCTGGACCTGCGCCATGAACGCCTGGACGCGCTGGCGCTGGGTCTCGCGGCCCTGCGCCGTCTCGCCCGTGGACTCCGTGATGGTCACGTCGTCTGCGTAATAGGTGGTGATGGCCTCATCGATTCGCCCGGTGCTGGCGAGGTGCGTGAGGTCCTGGGTCATCTCGAGAATGGACGCCATGAGATCGGGGGTGGGGTGGATGGATGGGGACTGCGAGGGGGAGCGAAGGGCGTGCGGCTAGCGCAGCACGCCCCGCCGGGCCTGGGCCCGGGCGTAGAGGAAGAGCCCGATGGCGACGAGCCAGATCGCCGCCGTGAAGAGCCACTGGCCGAGGCCGCCCATGACGGCGGGGCCGTCGGTGAGGACGAGGGTGTAGAGGCTCGTCCCCGCCATGCCGGCGAGGGCGACGCCGAAGAGCCACACCGCCCACGCCCGCCGCGCCAGGAGCGCGGCCGAGCCGAGCACGCTCGACCACACGGCCACGGCCCAGCACGCCACGACCCACGCTGGGAAGCCCGTGAAGTAGGCGAGCTGCTCGGCCGTGAACTGGCCCAGGTAGGCCTCGTTCTGCGTGACCGTCATGAGGTAGTCGAACGCCCCGAAGGCGTTCCAGAGGAGCGAGAGGCCGCCGACGATCCAGAGGTGCCGCGGCGCCGGACGCGTGGCCGTGGGAGCCATAGCGAGGTCCATGACGAGAGGGGCTAAGGGACTGGGAACACGAGAGGTTAGCGCGGACCGCTGCCACCCGTGTGGCACAGGGCCGAACCGCTTGCCTCGCCCCACCCGCGCCCGCGCCGCGCTGGGGCTCCCGCGCGCGCGGCGGCAGTGGGCCCGGCGGGATTCGAACCCGCGACCGTCGGATTATGAGTCCGCTGCACTAACCGCTGTGCTACGGGCCCGGCCGGCGCAACTTACGCTGCCCTGGGCCCTGCGGGACACCCGCCCCGAGCCTGACCCTAAGAGACTGAGGCCGAATTGTTAAGTGTTGATAACTTCTTAGGGACTTGGAAGCCCACGCCTTCTCTTGGTGCTTAGCTTGCGTCTCCTGCCCGTAGCGACCAAGCCTCAGCGCCGCCTCTGCATGGACAAGCTCGACGCCATCGACGCCCAGATCCTTGACCTCCTCCAGCGGCGGGGGCGGATCAAGCGGACCGACGTGGCCGCGGCCGTCGGCCTCTCGCTGCCGTCGGCCTCGGAGCGGATGCGGAAGCTGGAGGAGCGCGGCGTCGTGACCGGCTACCACGCCGTGCTCGACGCCCGCCGCCTCGGCGTGGACGTCACCGCCTTCATCCGCGTCAGCGTCGACGGCTCCGAGCACTACCCCGCCTTCATCGAGGCGGTCGCGGCGCTCGACGAGGTGCAGGAGCTCCACTCCATCACGGGCGAGGGCTCGCACCTCCTCAAGGTGCGCGTCACGAACACCGCCGCGCTGGAGGGGCTCCTCGCCCGGCTCCAGGCCCTCGCGGGCGTCCGCGGCACCCAGACCAGCCTCGCCCTCTCCTCGCTCAAGGAGACGCGCTACCTCGCCACCGAGCCGATGACGCTGTTCGAAACCAACGGCGCCGGCTCCTGACCTCCCCCCTCCCTCACCCCCCGCTCCCCCATGCCTGCCCTCGCCCTCCCCACCCGCGTCAACGGCAACGGCCACGCCCCGATGGACGTCGAGAAGATCTTCGGCCAGAACACGTTCGGGCTCGCCGAGATGAAGGCGCGCCTGCCCAAGGCCGTCTACAAGCGGCTCGTCGCCACTGTTGAGGGCGGCGCCCCCATCGACGAGTCCGTCGCCGACGCCATCGCGCACGCGATGAAGGAGTGGGCCGTCGAGCGCGGCGCCACCCACTTCACGCACTGGTTCCAGCCGCTGACCGGGCGCACGGCCGAGAAGCACGACTCGTTCATCACCCCGAACGCCGGCGGCGGCGCGATGGCCGAGTTCTCGGGCAAGAACCTGTTCCAGGGCGAGCCCGACGCCTCCTCGTTCCCCAGCGGCGGCCTCCGCGCCACGTTCGAGGCCCGCGGCTACACCGCCTACGACCCGACGAGCCCCGCCTTCCTCATCGAGCACAACGGCGTCGGCACGCTCTGCATCCCGACGGCGTTCGCCGCCTGGACCGGCGAGGCCCTCGACCACAAGACGCCGCTGCTCCGGAGCATGGAGGCCCTGAACCAGCAGGCCCTCCGCGCCCTCCGCCTCTTCGGCGACGACGACGTCAAGCGCGTCACGGCCACGCTCGGCTCCGAGCAGGAGTACTTCCTCATCGACGAGCGCTACTACCTCAACCGGCCCGACCTCGTCGTGGCCGGGCGGACCCTCCTCGGCGCGCCGCCGCCGCGCGGGCAGGAGCTCGACGACCACTACTTCGGCACGATCCCCGAGCGCGTGATGGCGTTCATGAACGCGGCCGAGGAGGAGCTCTACAAGCTCGGCGTGCCCGTCGCCACGCGCCACAACGAGGTGGCCCCGGGGCAGTACGAGATCGCGCCCATCTTCGAGAACGCGAACGTGGCCGCGGACCACCAGCAGCTCATGATGATGACGCTGCAGCGGCTCGCGCCCCGATTCGGGATGGCCTGCCTCCTCCACGAGAAGCCGTTCGCCGGCGTCAACGGCTCCGGCAAGCACTGCAACTTCTCGATGGCGACCGACACCGGCGTCAACCTCCTGGAGCCGGGCGAGACCCCGCACGAGAACCTCCTCTTCCTGTTCTTCTGCACGGCCGTGATCCAGGCTGTCCACGAGCACCAGGGCCTCCTGCGCGCCACGATCGCGAGCGCGGCCAACGACCACCGCCTCGGGGCCAACGAGGCGCCGCCGGCCATCCTCTCGATCTTCCTCGGCGAGCAGCTCACCGACGTCTTCGAGCAGATCGCCGACGCCGGGAAGGCGTCGTCGTCGAAGGCGAGCGGGTTCCTCGGCCTGGGCACGCCGGTCCTCCCCCGCCTCCCCCGCCACGCGGGCGACCGCAACCGGACGAGCCCCTTCGCCTTCACCGGCAACAAGTTCGAGTTCCGCGCCGTGGGCTCGTCCCAGAGCGTGAGCTTCCCGCTCACGGCGCTCAACACGATCGTGGCCGAGGCCATCGACGACCTGGCGACGGCGATGGAGGCGAAGCTCAAGGGCAAGAAGAAGAGCCAGAAGGCGCTGGAGGCCGCCGCCCACGACGTCATCGCCGAGGCCATCCGCGCCCACAAGGCCATCGTCTTCAACGGCGACGGCTACTCCGACGCGTGGCACGCCGAGGCCGAGGACCGCGGCCTCCTCAACCTCAAGACGACGCCCGACGCCCTCGGCCAGATCACGGCCGAGACCACCGTCGGGGCCTTCACGACCTACGAGGTGCTGACCGAGGCCGAGTTGGAGAGCCGGCAGGAGATCTTCACCGAGCAGTACGTGATGACGCTCAACATCGAGGCGGCCACGACCGAGGAGCTCGCGCGGACGCACGTGCTGCCCGCGGCCATCCGCTACCTCGCCGAGCTGGGCGAGGCGGCCGAGGCGCTCGACGACCTCGGCCTCGACCTCGGCGGGACCCAGGCCATCGCGGCCGACGTCGTCGCGCAGGTGAACGCGCTCCAGAAGGCGGCTGGCGCGCTGGGCAAGGCCCGCAAGGCCGCGCACGGCGCCAAGGACGAGGCCGCCGCGATGCAGGCGAAGGTAATCCCGGCCATGCAAAAGGTCCGCGACGCCTGCGACGCCCTCGAGCGCCTCCTCCCCGCCGACGAGTGGCCGCTGCCCACCTACCGCGAGATGCTCTTCATCAAGTGAGCGGAGCGAGCCCCCGCGGGACCTAGCCTCCTCGACGAGCACACGCTGCACCGGGCGGTCCACGCCGTGCGCTGCGCGCGCCCGCACCGGCGCTCTGGTGCGGGCGTGCGTCCAGAGACGAGGCCCCGGCTCAGTTGTCCTCGTCCGGCTCGATGGGCCGCCAGATCTGGTCGATGTGTTGCGCGTCCTCTGCCAGGCTCACCCAGATCCAGCCGGCAAACTCCGCACTGGCCACCGGGTGCAGGCCGTGCTTGTCCCGGTCGAGACCGGGAAAGCCGCTTTTTTCATGCGGCACAGCGATGAGTCT
>JAWWCA010000062.1:0-16571 GCA_033720695.1 Rubricoccaceae bacterium | reverse complement strand
GGGTTGGGGTAGGTCGAGACCGCGTCGGCCCCGGCCAGCGTGGCGCTCGCCTGCACCTGCGGGCTCATCGCCGGGCCGTCGGTGCCCGGGGCGGGCGGTGCCGCACGGCACGCGCCGCGCGTGGCCGTCCCGTTGACCGTGCCGCTACCGGCGAGAACCCCCGCGCAGAAGCTCTCCCACGTGCAGCTCAACTGGAAGGTCCCGCCCCCCAGGGGCGTCACCGAGCAGTCGTACGTGAAGTAGTCAGTGAAGCCGGAGGCGCAGCCGTCCGCGTTCGGGTTGTCGGCCCGGAGCCGAGCGCTCGTCCGGTTGCCTGAGCCCGACGCGATCCAGTCTGGCGGGGAGCCGGTATTCACCGTCCCGGTAACAGAGCCGCCGACGAGGTTGAGGTTCCACACGTAGGCGAAGTCGTCGATGAAGCAGATCGGGATGGAGCTCTCTTCGCCGTCGGGCGGGAAGAACTCTTGGGCCTGCGTCGCGGGCACCGCCATCGCGACCACGAGGAGCGCACCGAGGATGAAGGAGAAGGAATACCCTTTCATGGAATACCTCCAGAGGTTGTGGAAGGGGTGTTGAGAGAACGCGAGGCGCGCCTTCACGCGACCTTCACGATCCTAAGGTAGTGCCACCTAACGGTAAAGTCAATTGCTCAAACCCTTATCAAATCGTGGGATAGCATCTGAACCTTCCTTAAGCTCATAACGGCCATTTCTCGAATACATGTTAAGCCGCACCCTCCCCGACCTAGCTCCCCACCGGACCGACCGCCTCAACGTCCCCGAACCCTCCGCCTCCACCGAGCCGTCGAGTCCCGGTTGGGTTCATCCCCCTCGAGACCATCCCCAAGAGCCCCGCCCGTCCGCCCCGGATGTACCGACGCCTCGGCCCACGCCGCCTTGGCGGCGCGTCCCAACCGACCGCCCAGGCGGAGCCCCCGCTCGCCCTCCAGCCGGAGCGTCACGCGCGAGAACATCCCGTCGCTCACATCTGTCACGGCCGACCAGGGGATGAACACCGGCGGGTGGTTGTAGGCGAAGGGACGAATCGGGCGGAGGTAGAGCCCCTCGGCTGTGACGGCGGCGTCGAGCACCCCGTTGTAGCCCGCCAACCCGATGCGCCCGCTCTGCCAGCCCAAGCGGACGCCCTCCCCGTCGGGCCAGCGGTCGGCGGGGTAGCGCCGTGCGAGCGGCCGCCACCCCGCGAACCCGATCAGGCTCACGATCCCCGCCCAGGCGGCGAGGCACCCCGCGACGACGGTCAGGACGAGCGTGACGCCCGTCACGCCGGCTGGAGCAGCTTCAGCTCGTCGATGACCGTTTTGATCGAGTCCTTGGCGTCGCCGAAGAGCATCTGCGTCTTCGGGTTGTAGAACAGCTCGTTCTGGACGCCGGCGTAGCCGGTCCGCATCGAGCGCTTGAGGACGATGACGTTGCCGGCCTCGTCCACGTTGAGGATCGGCATCCCGTAGATCGGGCTCGCCGTGTCGGTCCGGGCCGCGGGGTTGACGACGTCGTTGGCGCCGACGACGAGGACCACGTCGGTCGTACCGAAGTCGGCGTTGATGTCGTCCATCTCGACGAGCTTGTCGTAGGGCACGTTGGCCTCGGCGAGGAGCACGTTCATGTGGCCCGGCATCCGGCCGGCCACGGGGTGGATGGCGTAGCGGACCCCGATCCCCTGCCGCTCCAGGATCTCGGCCATCTCGCGCACCTCGTGCTGCGCCTGCGCCACGGCGAGGCCATAGCCGGGGACGACGATGACGCTGCTCGCGTAGCTGAGGAGGACGGCCACGTCGTCGGGCGAGGTCGAGCGGACGGGCCGCTCCTCGCCGCCGCCCGCCGCCGTGGCACCCGTAGCCTCGGCGCCGAACCCGCCGAGGAGCACGTTGAGGAGCGAGCGGTTCATCGCGTCGCACATGATCTTGGTGAGGATGAGGCCGGAGGCCCCGACGAGGGCGCCGCTCACGATGAGGGCGTAGTTCTGGAGCACGAACCCCGTCGCCGCGGCGGCGAGCCCGGAGTACGAGTTGAGGAGGGCCACCACGACCGGCATGTCGGCCCCGCCGATGGGGAGCACGAGGAGGACGCCGAGCACGAGGGCCAGCCCCGCCAGCGCGGCGAGCCCCATCAGCACCGGCTCCGGCACGGTCGGGAAGTCCGGCGCGTTGAGCACCATCCACACGATCGCCGCCACGACCCCCAGCCCCACGAGCACCGAGACCCCGCGGAGGCCGGGGAAGCCCATCCCCTTGATGCGGCCGTTGAGCTTCCCGTAGGCCACGAATGACCCCGAGAAGGTCACGCACCCGATGAGGACCGAGAGCGCGATCGTGAGCCCGAGCACGCCGTCGAACGCCACCGTCGCCGCCTCGACGCCCGTGGCGCCGGCCACGGTGATCTCGCCCGAGGCGTAGCGGAACACCTCCGCGCCGGCCACCAGCGCGCTCGCGATGCCGCCGAACCCGTTGAACGCCGCCACCAGCTCCGGCATGGCCGTCATCGCCACCCGCTTCGCGAGCAGGAGCCCGATGAGCCCGCCCAGCGCCAGCCCGGCCACGAGCTCGGGAAAGTTCAGGATCTCCTCTTCGAGCAGGGCCGCCAGCACGGCCACGAGCATGCCGACGGCGGCCATCCGGTTGCCGGCCCGCGCCGTCACCGGCGACGAGAGCCGCTTGAGCCCGAAGATGAACAGCGCCGCGGCGACGAGGTACGCGAGGGTGATGAGGGCGTCCATGGAGAGGGGTGGGGTTCGTGACGCGGGGCGGGGCGGTGGCCGGGGCGCGCGAGGACTCCGTCAGGGCGACCCGCCCGAGACCGGAGGCGACGCGGCGACGGCGTCGGTCACGGGGCCGGCGCGCCGTTCGTGGGGGTCGGCGCCGGGCGGTCTGGGCGCTTGAACATCTCCAGCATCCGGTCGGTGACGAGGAAGCCCCCGACCACGTTGATGGTGGCGAAGACGAGGGCGGCGAAGCCCACCCACTTCGCCCAGGGCGCCCCCACCGCCCCGACGACGACGAGGGACCCGACGATCGTGATGCCGCTGATGGCGTTGGAGCCGGACATGAGGGGGGTGTGCAGCGTGGCCGGCACCTTCGAGATGATCTCGAAGCCGACGAACGAGGCCAGCACGAAGACGACGATGAGGGAGATGTCCATGGGGGCGAGGGAGGAGGGGCGTGGGGGCGGCGGAGGGGATGAGGAGCCGGGTCAGCCGGAGACGCTGCCCTGCGCCTCCCCTTCCATCTTCGCCCGCACCCGCTCGTTGTGGATGGCGCCGTTGTGCGTGACGACGGCTTCCTTGAGGATGTCGTCGTCGAGGTCGAGGGTGAAGCCGTCGTCGGTGAGGTAGTCGAGGACGAGGGCCGTGACGGTGCGGGCGTACATCTGGCTGGCGTGGAAGGGCATCTGCGCCGGGAGGTTCAGCGGGCCGAGCACCTGGACGCCGTCGTGGAGGACGCGCTCGCCCGGCTGCGTGACGGCGCAGTTGCCGCCGTTGGGCGCCGCGAGGTCGATGACCACCGAGCCCGGCTTCATCCCCTCGACCCCCTCCCGCTCGATGAGCCGGGGCGCCGGCCGGCCCGGGATGAGCGCCGTCGTGATGACGACGTCGTGCTCGGCGACGTGCTCGCCGAGGAGGGCGATCTGCCGGGCCTGCTGGTCCTCGGCGAGCGCCTTCGCGTAGCCGCGCTGGTCCTCGGCGTCGCCCGTTTCGAGCGTCAGCTCCACGAACGCGGCGCCGACGCTCTCCACCTGCTCGCGGGCCGCCGCGCGAATGTCGTAGGCGGCCGTGACGGCGCCGAGGCGGCGGGCCGTGGCGAGGGCCTGGAGGCCGGCCACGCCCGCCCCGAGGACGAGCACGCGCGCCGGCTTGACCGTCCCCGCGGCCGTCGTCAGGAGGGGGAAGAAGCGCGGGAGGGCGTCGGCGGCGAGGAGCACGGCCTTGTAGCCGGCCACGGTGCTCATGGCCGAGAGGGCATCCATCTTCTGCGCCCGCGTGATCCGGGGCACGAGCTCCATCGCCACGGCCGTCGTGCCGCTCTGGACGAGCCGCTCGATGCCGGCCGGGTCGTCGAGGGGGCGGAGGAAGCCGACGACGAGGGCGCCGGGCGTGAGGCTCCCCAGGGCGTCGGCGTCCAGGCCTTGGACCGTCGCCACGAGGTCGGCCGCGAGCGCTTCCCCGCGCGCGCCGACGGCGCAGCCCGCGGCCTCGTAGTCGGCGTCGGGGAACGAGGCGGCCTCGCCCGCGCCGGCCTCGACGCGCACGGCGCACCCCTTCCGGACGAGCCGCTGGGCCACGTCGGGGGTCAGCGCGACGCGCGTTTCTCCGGGGGCGGTTTCACGAGGGACTCCGACAGCGAACGGCATAGGGGAGGCGGCTGTGAACGGGGGGCTATCTACGACACAGAGGCCATTGCCCGCAACGCTCCGCCGCATTCCAAGCACCGTGCCGCGCGACGACAGGCCGGCAACGCCCCGCTCGGCACGCGGGAAGACGAGTCCCTACGCCCCGAGCCGCCCCCGCCGTGCAAGCTCCGCGCGCCCGTGGGCACGCCCTGCACACGACGCGGGCGAGGCCCCGAGCCGTCGCCCTGGGCCTCAGCCGTTGGCCGCCTCGAACCGCCGCATGAAGTCCACGAGGGCGTCTACCGACTCGGGCGTGACGGCGTTGTAGATCGACGCCCGGATGCCGCCGACGGTGCGGTAGCCCTTCAGGGCCATCAGCCCCTCCCCCTTCGCCTCCTGGATGAACCGCGCCTCCAGGTCCTCGCTCGGGAGCCGGAACGTCACGTTCATCCTCGAGCGGGAGTCGGGCCGGGCGGTGCCGCAGTAGAAGTCGGCCGCGTCGATGGCGTCGTAGAGCGCCTTCGCCTTGGCGTCGTTGCGCGCGGCCATCGCCGCCAGCCCGCCGTGCTCCTCGATCCACCGCAGCACCTTCTCGACGATGTAGACGGCGAAGGCGGCCGGGGTGTGGAAGAGCTTCTCGGCGTGGGTGCGGTAGTCGAGCAGCGTCGGGAGCCCGTCGGGGCGGCGCTGGAGGAAGTCCTCGCGGACGAGGACGGCCGTGGTCCCGGCCGGGCCGATGTTCTTCTGCGCGCCGGCGTAGATGAGCCCGTAGCGCGCCGTCGTGATGGGGCGGCTGAGGAAATCGGACGAGGCGTCGCAGACGAGCGGGACGTCCACGTCGGGCTCCTCCTGGAATTGCGTCCCGTAGATCGTGTTGTTGCTCGTGAAGTGGAGGTAGGCCGCGTCGGGGTCCAGGTCCCAGGCGCTCGGCTCGGGGATGTAGGTGAACTGGGCGGCCTCGGAGGAGGCCGCCGCGTTCGCGCGGGCGTCGCGCATCCCCCCGACGATCTTGGCCTCTTTCAGCGCCTTCTTGCTCCACGAGCCCGTGACGAGGTAGTCGGCCGAGCCGCCCGCCGGGAGGAAGTTGAGCGGGACCTGGTGGAACTGGAGGCTGGCGCCGCCCTGGAGGAAGAGCACGTGCCAGTCGTCGCCGAGCCCGAGGAGCCGCTTCATCCGCTCGCCGGCCGCCTGGTGGACGGCGTCGTAGGCGGCCGAGCGGTGGCTGATCTCCATAATGGAGGCGCCCGCGTCGCGGTAGACCGGGAGCTCGGCCTTCACCTCCTCGATCACCTCGTCGGGGAGGGCGCTGGGGCCGGCGGAGAAGTTGTGGAGGCGGCGGCCGGTGGTCTCGGGCGCGGTCGGGGCGGCAGCGGGCGCGGGCATGGCGGGAAGAGATGGGAGGGGAAGAGGCGCGGAAGCGCTATGAGGCGAGAGGGCCCGGGAGGTTCCGGGGCGGCCCTCCTGGGGCGCCCTCACTCGCAGGACCGGCGGGTGTCCGAGAGGACGAAGATCTGCCACCCGGCCTCGTCGGTCCGGACGAGCTGGAAGGCGTCCACGCCGCAGTGGCTGAGCCGGTCGCCGAGCCAGAACTCGTAGTCGGCGTAGTAGGTGGCGAGGGGGCCGTCCACGCGGACCTCCTCGTTGAAGACGCGCTCGTCGTAGATCACGTCGTGCGGCGTGCCGATGGCGGTGACGAAGCTGTCCATGGAGTCCTCCTGCTGGAGCACGACCTGGCCGTCGCGGATGGAGGCGGAGTAGCCGCGGGCGTCGGGGTGCAGCACGGCGCGGACGCGCGTGGAATCCCCGGCCCGCATGGCGTCCCACAGCTCGGTGACGACCGCGAGGACGGCGGCCTCGTCGGACTCCACGAGCGCGGCGGGCGCGTCGGTGGGCTGGGCGACGGCAGGCGACGCGAGGACGAGGAGCGAGGCGGCGAGGAGGCGGCGCATGGCAGCTAGAGCTCGATGATCGTGGCGTTGAGGACGTCGGGCTGCCCGTTGATGCGGTCGAGCGGCCCAGGGTCGGGGCGGCCGTCAAAGCGGATGCGGGCGCAGGCGGCCTCGGCCCCAGCGAAGACGAGGTTCTCCATCTCCTGGATGTTCCACCCCGCCTCGCGCATCACGTCGAGCACGCCCGCGAGGACGCCCACCTTGTCGCGGTGGCGGACGGTGAGGAGGTGGGTGGCGGGCGTCTGCTCGGCGAGGTTGACGCAGTTGGGCACGCGCCCGCTCTCGGCGTAGGTGAGGACGACGCGGACGGCCTCGTCGCCGATGGCTTCGGTCGCCTGCTCGGTCGAGGCGCCGATGTGGTGGGAGACGTAGACGCCGGGGTGGCCGGCCAGCGGGTGCTCCCACTCCCCTTCCTTGGCGGCGGGCTCCCCGGCGGGCACGTCCGTCGCGTAGCGGAGGCCCTTCTCATCGAGGGCGCGCGCGACGGCCGCCTCGTCCACGACCGAGGCCCGCGCGGTGTTGATGAGGGCGGCGCCCGGCTTCATCGCCGCGACGAAGGCCGCGTCCACGAAGTGCTTGGTCTCCGGCGTGGAGGCCACGTGGAGGCTGACGACGTCGGCCTGCCGGGCCACGTCCTCGGGCGTCTCGGCGCGGGCGACGCCGAGGGCGCGGGCCGCCTCGTCGGTGAGGGAGCGGCTCCACGCCACCACCTCCATCCCGAAGGCCTTCGCCCGCGTCGCCATCTCCTGCCCGATGTTGCCCAGGCCGACGAGCCCGAGCGTGCGGCCCTTGACGCCCTGCGCCGCCGAGAAGCCCGCCTTGTTCCACCGCCCCTCCCGCGCCTGCTGCACGTTCTCGGGGAGCCGGCGGTCGAGGGCGAGGAGGAGCCCGAAGGCGAGCTCGGCCACGGCCGCGGCGTTCTTGCCCGGGCAGTTGGCCACGAAGATGCCGCGCCGCGAGGCGCCCTCCACGTCGATCGTGTCGTAGCCGGCGCCGGCGCGGACGATGAGCTCGAGCGCGGGCGAGGCGTCGAGGTCGGCGGCCGTCACCTTCGTGGAGCGGACGACGAGGACGGCGGGGGCGTGCCGGGCGAGGGCCTCGGTGAAGGCGCCCTCCTTCAACGCCGGCTCGTAGACGACGTGGTGGCCGGCGTCGCGGAGGCGCTGCAGCCCCGCCTCGGAGAAGGCGTCGGCGATGAGAACGGTCATGGGGATGGGGTCTTGCGGAGGGGGATGGGGGCGCCGTCCATCAGCCGTCGGCCGCCCCACCGGCCCTGCTAGAAGCGGTGGACGAGCAGCCCGCTGCGGAGCTTGGGCTCGAACCAGGTCGACTTCGGCGGCATCAGCTCGCCCGCGTCGGAGACGTCGAGGAGCTCGTCCGGGCTCGTCGGGTACATCGCGATCGCGAGGTCGGCCTCGCCGGTGTTGACGAGGCGCTCGAGCTCGCCCGTCCCCCGGATGCCGCCGACGAAGGCGATGTTCTGGTCCGTCCGGGGGTCGGTGATGTTGAGCATGGGCTCGAGGATGAACTCGCTGAGGCGGGCCACGTCGAGCGTGGCCGCGACGCCGTCGCGCTCGGTCTCGGGGAGGCGGAGGCGGAGCCAGCCGAGGTCCTCGCTGAGGTAGAGCCCGACCGTCCCCGGCTCGTCGGGCTCGGCGAAGAACGTCTCCTCGATATCGAACCGGTGGCGGAGCTGCTCCAGGAACCGCTGCTTCCCGACGGGCAGCTTCCGGATCACGCGGTTGTAGGGCATGATCTCCATCTCCTCCATTGGGAACAGCACGGCCATGAAGTGCTGGGCGCCCTCGACGTCCGGCAGCTCCTTGGCGGTGCGGCTGGCGGCGGCGCTGCGGTGGTGGCCGTCGGCCACGTAGAGGGCGTCGACCTCCTCGAACGCCGCGGCCACGGCCTCGGCGTCGCCCATCGTCCAGATCGTGTGGCGGACGTAGTCGCTGGCCTGGAAGTCGTAGAGCGGCTCGCCCTCCATGGCCTCGGCCACGGCGTCGTCGATCTCGTCGGTGCCGCGGTAGGTGAGCATGACGGGCTCGGCGTGGGCCCGCTGCGTGAGGAGGTGGCGCGTGCGGTCGTCCTCCTTGTCGGGCCGGGTGTTCTCGTGCTTGAGGATGACGTCGGCGTCGTACTCGGCCACCGAGACGAGGCCGAAGATGCCGGCCTGCTCGCGCCCGTTCATGACGAGGCGGTAGACGTAGAGCGCGGGGGCGTCCTCCTCCACGAACGCCTCGCTCTCGGCGAAGCGCCGGAGGGCCTCGGCGCCCGCCTCGTAGACGGCGTCGTCGTGCTCGTCGGTGCCCGGCGGGAGGGCGATCTCGGGCCGGATGACGTGGAGGAACGAGTAGGGCTTGCCGTGGGCGAGCTCGCGGGCCTCCGCGCTGGAGATGACGTCGTAGGGGACGGAGGCGACCTGCTCGGCGAAGGTGGGGTGGGGACGGAGGGCCCGGAAGGGGCGGACCGTGGCCATGGACGGGTTGGGTCGAGGGACAGAGAGGGGACGGCAAGATAGCGCGCGGCCCGGTTGCCTCGGCGTCAAGACGGGGGGGACCGCCGTGCCATTTCACACGCCCTTGGCCCGGGCAGGTGGCGCGCCCCTCCCCCGCCTCGTATATTGGGCGTCCCGATTGCGGGGTGGAGAAGTGGTATCTCGTCGGGCTCATAACCCGAAGATCGCGGGTTCGAATCCCGCCCCCGCTACCAACCGAACGCCGGCTCAGCGCTCCTGGGCCGGCGTTCGTGCGTTTTCCCCACCGAGGCGCTGTGCCGACGTGGGCGGCTAGTCGCCCAACGGGGACAGGGCGACCCGAGCCCCCGCGGGCGCCTCCAGCCGCGACGGGTCGAACGGCCGTCGGAAGGAGAGGCTGTCGGCCCACGCCTCGCTCACCTGCGGCCCGGCCCGGCCCTCCACGACGGGGTAGCCTCGGAGGCGCGTGGGCACCGTGAGCCCGTCCACGGTCACGTAGCCCTCGTAGCGGAGGAGCGTCTCGTCGGGGACCTCGGTGAGCCCCTCGATGCGCCCATACGTCACGATGTAGCGGACGGCCGCGACCCGGCTCGTCTCGGGGTCGAGGTAGACCGTGTAGGCGTCCAGGGGCGAGTCGCCCGTGCCCGGCTCGAAGGTGACGCGGACCCGCTCGTGCAGGCGGCCGTCGAGGGTGTCGGCGGGGAGGCGCTCGTAGCGGAGGCCGGGGTCGGCGAAGACGAACGGGATCAGCTCGAAGTAGTACCCCGTCGTGGCCCAGAAGCGCGGGTTGAAGGGCGGGATGTGGGCCGAGGCGGGAGCGATCCAGGCGTCGGTCCCGTCCCAGGCGAAGCGGCCCTCCACGGGGCGGGGCTCGGCGTAGGGCCCGAGCGTGTGGAGGTCGTGGTAGACCTGCCGCGTCCGGTTGTCGGCCACGAGGGACGAGGCGAACGCGAGGCCGACCTCCTGGTTGGCGTAGCCCCAGGTGAAGGCGCTCGTCGGCGCCCGGTACCACGCCTCCAGGCCGCCGTGGGCGTCGATGGCGCGGAGGACGAGGCGCCCGCCCGCGCTGGCATCGAGGCGGGCCTGCGCGGCGTCGACCGCCTCCCGGACGGTTTCGTCGGTCCAGGCCCCAGCCTCGAGCGCCGGATCGGCGCACCCGACGGCGAGGCCGAGCGAGAGGATGGCAGGCAGGACGGTGCGGAGCCCGGGCATGGCGGCGGCGGAGCGCAAACTACGCCGCCTGGCCGTGCGCCCGAGCGTAGCGGTGGGCCGTGAAGGCCGACAGGAGGTGGGCCACCCACCCGAAGAAGCCGCCCGTCCCGATCCACAGCCCCGGCGTCACGATGAGCCAGAACAGCGCGCGGAGGAACGTGCCGTTGTAGAGCTGGCCCACACCGGGGATCAGGAACGACAGGACGGCGGAGGTGCCGGGATTCTTCATGGGTCTCTCGATGAAGCTGGAGCCGTCCGACGGGATCCCCCGGCGGCGTGTTGCACCGCCCCCTTCCGACGGACCGCTCAGAACTCGCCGCCTTCGAACCCACCGCCGTCCTGGCCGTCGCGGCCGGAGCGCGGCGCCTGGCGTCCGAAGGTGTACTGGAACGTGAGGCTCACCTGCTGCGCCCCCCACGTCCGCTCGAACTCCTGGTAGAGCTCGGGCTGGTCGATGGTGAAGTCCCAGCCGGCGAGGCCGAGGGGGTCGCGGAGGCGCAGGGCGAGGCTGGCTCGGTCGTCGAGCAGCGCCTTGCGGAAGGCGAGGTCGAGGAACGTCCGCGCGCCGACGCGGCCCTGCTCGCTGTCCATCGGGGCGCGGTAGCGCACGTTCGCCTGCACGTCGAGGCCGAGGCGCTCGACCTCGTAGGTGGCGTTGACGGCGCCGCCCCACCCGAACGCGTCATTCGCGAGGTCGCCGTCCACGTTGGACCCGTCGGTGACGACGCGGTAGCCCTCGAGGCTGACGAACCCGCGGAGCCCGTCGAGCACGCCCTCCCCGTCGTACGACGCGATCCCCTCGACGCCCCACGACGACGACTCGTCGAGGTTCTCGAACGTGCTCACCGTCACGCCGTCGTCGCGGAGGCGCTGGAGGCGGCGGATGACGTCGGTCGTGCGCCGGTAGTAGGGCGTGAGGGTGAGCGAGCCGAAGCCCGTGTACTGGACGACGCCCGCCTCCAGGGCGTCCACGTACTCGGGGTCGAGGAAGGGGTTGCCCTGGCGGATGTTGAGCGGGTCGTCCACGCTGGGCGTCGGGTCGAGGAAGAAGGTGCGCGGCCGGTTGATGCGGCGGCTGTAGCTGGCCTTGAGCGTGGTCGCCTCGCCGAGGCCGTAGGTGAGGAACAGGCTCGGGAACAGGCTCTCGTAGTCGTTCTCAAACGCCTCGTCGGTGTCGAGGAGCGTGAACGTGGTGCGGGCGAGCTCGGCGCGGAGGCCAGCCTGGACGCCGAGCGCGCCGAACGAGCGGCCGAGCTGGAGGTAGCCGGCGTGGATGAGGGTCTCGAAGTCGAACGCGCTCGCGAGGTCGGCGTCGGGGGCGAAGAGGCCGGTGGCGGGGTCGAGCGTCTCGGAGCCGAAGACGGTCTCGCGCGCCTCGAGGTCGCCCTTGTAGCCGGCCTCGACGCGGAGGCCGAGGAGGGGGCGGGCGTAGTCCACCTGGAGCGCGCCCTCTTGGCGGCGGCTCTCCTCCAGCGTCCGCTGGCGGGTGAGGACGTCGCCCGACTCCAGGAGCGTCTCGGTCTGGGTGCTCGCCTCGTCCTCGTCGGAGGCGTCGACGCGGAGCTCGATGGCGAGGGTGTGGGCCCCGAGGCCGCCCGTCCCGCCCGCGTCGCGGTCGCGGCCCCACCGGCCCCAGCGCCTGCGCTCCTCCCGCAGCGGCCCCCCTTCGCGCCGCCCGCCGTCGCCGGCGAAGTCGTGGCGGAGGCCGAGGCGGAGGTCGGCGTTCCAGCCCTCCTCGGCCTCGGTGCCGAGGCGGTCGTAGGCGAGCGTGGTCGCCTCGTCGGCGTCGAGGAGGACGAACGCGTTGGCCTCGTCCTCGATCTCGTCCTGGAGGCCGAACTGGGTCGTGGCCGTGAGCGTGGTGCCCCGGCCGAGGGCGAGGTCGGCGTTGAGGCTGAGCTGCTGCGAGAAGTCGTCGCGGTCCTCGAGCTCGGTCTGGTCGAGGAACGTGAGGGGGTCGTCGTAGCGGTTGATCCGGTAGCGGGTGCCGTCCGAGGCGCGGAAGCCCTGGCGGAGGCCGTAGGAGGCGGCGAGCGTGAGCGGCCCCCGCCCGTAGGTCAGCAGCCCGGTGCCGTTGTACCCACCCTGGGAATCGCCGCCGACGGTGACGGCGCCGCCGAGGCCGAGGTCGGTGTTCTGCTTGAGGACGATGTTGATGATGCCGCCCATGCCGTCGGGCTCGTAGCGGGCCGACGGGTTCGGGATCACCTCGATGCGCTCGACGGCGCCCGCCGGGAGGCTCCGGAGGTAGGCCGCGAGGAAGTCGCGCGTGACCGGGGCGGGCCGTCCGTTGACGAGGATGGCGACGTTCGCGACGCCGCGGAGGCTGACGTTCCCGTCCACGTCGACGTCCACGGACGGGATCGTTTCGAGGGCGTCCGTCGCCGAGCCGCCCACGACGGCCGCGTCGTCGGCCACGCGGTAGACGGTCCGGTCGATCTGCACCTCCATGCGGTTCCGCTCGCCCGTCACCTCGACGGCCTCCAGCGCCACGGCGTCGGCGGCGAGGCGGATCGTGCCGAGGTCCGGCGTCGCGCTCCCCGTCTCGACCACCACGGGCTCGACAGTCTCGGAGCCGTAGCCCACGAACGACACCACGACGCGGTAGCGGCCCCGCGGGACGCCCGCGACGCGGAACGCGCCCTGCGCGTCGGTGACGGCGCCGGTGAGGAGCGTGGTGTCGGCGGGCATGTCGGCCGACGGGAGCTGCCACACGGCGACGGCCGCCGAGGGCAGCGCCCCATCGGTGGCAGTGTCCACGACGCGCCCCGTGAGGGTGCCGGTGGCGGGCGGCGCTCCCCCCCGTTGTGCGCCGGCAGGGAGCGCCGTGAACACGAGGAGGACGAGGAATGAAAGGCGGAGCGTCATGCGAGTCGGGTGGAGGGGTGACCGGAGGGGCACGAGTTGATACCCGGCAGGGGCGGAAGATGCCTCGTCTCGGCACAGGCTGGGGATCCTCCCCACCGAACACGGCGAGCCATCTTCGATGGGGAGGACAACTGCTCAGCGGCGGCCGTGTGAGCCCCCTGGGTGGGGCCGGAGGGCGTGGTGCGTGAGCCAGACGACCTCCTGCTCCGGGTCGAGGATCTCGGCGACCTCGTCCGGGAGCGGCTGTCGGGCCGCGCGAGGCACCCGGCCGGGTCGCGGTTGCTGCTCGGCGCGGCGCTCCTCGGCCCGCTGGCGGCGCTCGGACGCGAGGCGGTCGAACGCGGCGGACTGCTCGGCGCTGAGGCCGAGGGCGGCGTCGCGCGCCTCCGTCATGGCCTCCACGTGAGCGGCTCGGTCGGGACGGTCGTGCCGCCGCTCCGGGCCGGGGCGGTCCGGGCGCCGCGCCCGGCGGGCACCGTCGGGGCGCACCCGCTCGGCGCGCTCGGGCGGGGTCACCAGGTGGGCGCGCTGCTCGGCCGTGAGCGTCGGCGCGAGGGCGGCCGCGGCCTTCCAGAGGGCCCCCGATGCTCGCTCGTCCAGGGCGCCCTCGACGAGCGAGCGCTGCGCGGGCGAGAGGTCGAGGTGCGCCTGCACCCGGTCGAGGTGCTGAGCGGCGACGTCCTCGCGGGAGGGGGCGTCCTGTGCGTGGGCGACAGGGAGGGTGAGCGCGAGCACAGCGGCGAGGCCGAGGCGACGCGTGACGAGGCGTACGGTCATGGGTCCAGGGGTCGGTTGGCAATCAGGGGCCGTCGACGACGGCGTCGGGGGCCCTTTCGCACGAACCGAGAGCGAGGATCCGCCCCCTGTCACGAACGGCACCGGGGCGTCATGAGTGGCACGGGAGCGGTCACGGGTGTCTGTCCTCCGGCGCGCGAGCCGGGGTAGCTTGGGGGTTGTGATGCCCGCGCCAGCCCCCTCCCCTGCCCCGGCCGAGCGCCCGTGGTCGCGCCGCACCGAGATCGCTGTGATCGTCGGTTTCTGGGGGCTCGTCGGGACGCTCGCCCTTCTGCGCCGGGCTGCGGCCCCCTTTGGTCCCGGGGTGTCGGTGCCGGAGGGGCTGCTGACGTTCGGCGAGTACGGGCTGTGGGCCGCCCTGACGCCGCTGATCTTCGCGCTCGCGCGGCGCCTCCCCCTCGAGCGGACGGCGGTGCTCCGACGGATCGCCCTCCTGCTCGGCCTCGCGCTCGCGGGAGCGGCGCTGGTCCAGCTCGTCGAGCTGTTCGTTCTCCGGCCCCTCCTCGCGCCCGACCTCCCCTTCGGGCGAGGCCCGCGCCCGCCCGGCGCACCTGGCGGCCCGTTCCGCCCCACGCCGGCCGACGTGCTCGTCCGCCTCTGGTTCGTGGACGAGTTCGTCGTGTTCGTGGCCGTGCTCGCGGCGGGGTACGCCCGCGACTACTTCCTCCGCTACCGCGAGCGCGCGGCCCGCACCGCCCTCCTCGAAGCGCAGCTCGCGGAGGCCCGCCTCGCGGCCCTCCGGATGCAGCTCAACCCCCACTTCCTCTTCAACACGCTCCACGCCGTGAGCGCGCTCGTCGAACGCGACCCCGGCGGCGCCCGCCTCGTCGTGGCGCGGCTCTCGGCGCTGCTCCGCCACGCCCTCGACGGCACGCCGGCGCAGGAGGTCCCGCTCCGCGACGAGCTCGACGCGCTCCGGCTCTTCCTCGACATCCAGCGCGTCCGCTTCGGCGACGGCCTCGTCGTGGAGGAGGACGTGGAGCCGGCGGCCCTCGACGCCCTCGTGCCCGCACTCCTGCTCCAGCCGCTCGTCGAGAACGCCGTCGAGCACGGCGTGAGCCGCGTGGAGGGAGCGCCCGGACGCCTCGCCATCACGGCCCGCGTCGAGCACGGCCCCCCGCGCCACCTCGTCGTGCGCGTCCGCGACAATGGGCCCGGACCCGAGCCCGAGGCCGTCCGGCAGGCCACGGGCGTCGGCCTCGCCAACACGCGGAGCCGGCTCGCCGCGCTCTACGGCGACGCCGCGACCCTCCGCCTCACCGCCACCGAGGACGGGGCCGAGGCCGTCGTCGCCCTCCCCTGCCGCACCGCGTCCGACCTCCCTGCCGCCGATGGCTGAGTCCGCCCCGCTCCGCGTCCTCGTCGTGGACGACGAGCCACTCGCGCGCCAGCGCCTCCTCGACCTCCTCGACCGGGCGGACGACGTGGCGGTCGTGGGCACGGCCGGGAGCGGGCGCGAGGCCGTTGCCCGCATCGAGGACCTGCGGCCCGACCTCGTCTTCCTCGACGTCCAGATGCCCGGCCTCGACGGGCTCGACGTGGTCCGCGCGGTCGGGCCAGAGCGGATGCCGGTGACGGTCTTCGCCACGGCCTACGACCGCCACGCCCTCGACGCCTTCGCGCTCGCCGCGCTCGACTACCTCCTCAAGCCGTTCGAGGACGAGCGGTTCTACGCCGCCCTCGAACGCGCCCGGGAGGCCATCCGCCTCCGGGAGGTCGACCGCCTCCGGGCGCGCCTCCTCACCCTCCTCGACCCCCAGGGTCCGGCACCGGCAGCCCCGGCGACGCCCTACCTCGAGCGGATCGCCGTCGAGATGCGGGGGCTGCTCCGCGTCGTCCCCGTCGCGACGATCGACTACGTCCAGGCCGACGGCCCCTACGCCATGCTCCACGCGGGCGACGAGACGTTCGTGGTGCGCGAGCGGATGCGAACGCTGGAGGAGCGGCTCGACCCGGCGCAGTTCGCCCGCATCCACCGCTCGACGATCGTCCGCCTCGACCGCGTCGAAGCCCTCCTCACGGCCCCTGGGGGGGACTACGCCGTCCGCCTCGTCGGCGGCACGCGCCTCCGCGTCAGCCGCGCCCGCCGCGACGCCCTCGCCGAACGCCTCGGCCTCGACCGCCGGGCCTGAGCCCTTGCGTCCACGCCGCGGGCCGCACAGAGGGGGGCCGTGTGGAACCGGCCATCGCTCCTGCGGTACCTTTCGGCGATGGCTCGCCCCCGCTTCTCCAGCCCTGTCGCCGTGGTGGCGTCGCTCGCGCTCGCCCTGAGCGCGTTCGCGCCGGTGCCTGCGCCGTGCGCGAGCGAGGAGGCACCGGCCCCGACGGGGATGCCCTGCCACGGGGACCCGGGCGACCTGCCCGTGGAGCCCGAGGTGCCGCTCTCCCCCGCTCCTCCGCCGGGCCCCGCGTCGGTGATGACGTGCTGCTCTGGCATCGCGGCGACCGTGGCCCCGCTCGTCCGCACAGACGTCGACCTGGACGCGGTCGCGACGGTCGCCCTGCCCACACTGGTCCGCCCCCCGGCCGCCCGCACCCTCCTGCCGGCCCCCAGCGCGTCACCTCCCCGCGGGCACCCTCTCCCTCTCTCAGTTCTGTACGGCTGCTTCCTGACCTGATCCGGGCCGTCTGCCGCACGTGCGGCCGGTCCCGATCTCGTGGTCTCTCGTCAGGAAGCGTGAATGCCCCCCTCCCGTAGCCCCGCGCTCGGCGCGGCCCTGCTGGCCGCCCTGAGCGCGTTCCCTGCCGCCGGACAGACCCCGGCGCCCCCCGACACCCTCCGCCTCGGCGCCGTCCTCGACGCGCTGCCGGCGTCGCCGACGTTGCGCGCCGCTCGGCTCGCCGCCGAGGCAGCCGAGGCCGAGGCCCGCGCCGCCGGTGCTTGGCCCGACCCCACCCTCGGGCTCACCGTGCAGCCGCTACCGGTCT